>NZ_JBIAUG010000012.1:0-33322 GCF_042892575.1 Streptomyces sp. NPDC001744 | reverse complement strand
GCCACCCCGGTGCGGGGGGGGCCCCCGGGGGCCCCCCCCCGCCGCGGGGGGGGCGGGGGGGCCGCGCGGGGGGGGGGGGCCCGGGCCCCCCCCCCCCCGGGGCCCCCGGGGGGGGGGGGCCCGGACGGGGTTCCCCGGCGGGACGGCCGCGCCCGCGCACCGCGGCACCGGCCTCCGGCCGCTCCCGCCCCGAGACCGTCCGTGGGCCGGGAGGGCCATTCGTGGCATGCTCGTCCCATGAAGGGTAGCCGCGTCGAGCCGGACATGCCTGAGCCGGGAGACCGCGGCTCCGGGGGACTGACCGCGCTCTCCACCACGGCCGGCGACGGCTCCGTCTTCTCCTCGGACCGCTACGTGGCCCGCCGGCTGACGTCCGGCCCGGCCCCCGTCCCCGCCCTGTCGGCGCCCGCGGTCCAGGAACTGCTCGACGGCCTTCCGGGCTCGGCGATCTACCTCCTGCCGCTGTACGGCGAGGACGGCGGGGTCGAGGACTTCCGGATCGCCGCGGCCTCGCCCGAGGCGCTGGACGTCGGGGGCCGCACCGGGGCGGAGCTGGTGGGGCTCAGCGTCCTGGAGACCTACCCGACGGTGTACGGCACCTCCCTGTGGGACGGGTACCTCGAAGCGCTGGAGGACGGCGTCCGCTACGAGGGGGAGCCGTTCGAGTACCAGGAGGTCCTCGCCGGCATCCCCCGCCTCTCCCGGTTCGCCGTCCGCGCGGCGCCCTGCCAGGGAGGGCTGATCGTCTCCTGGGTGCGCCTCGACGGCGGGGAGCGCGAACAGCGCCGCCTGGAGGTCATGCAGCGCCTGGGAAACATGGGCTGGGCGCACTGGGACCTCGTCCGGAACACCATCGTCTGGTCGGAACAGGTCTACGACATCTTCGCCCGCGACCCCTCCCTCGGCCCGATGGCCCTGGAGGAGCTGCCCCGGCACGTCCCGGACGAGGACCTCCCCGCCCTGGGCGCCACGGTGCGGCGCCTCCTCGGCGCGGGACTGCCCGTCGACCACACCTTCCGCGTCACCACGCCCGACGGGGAGCTGCGGCACCTCCGGATCGTCGCGGAGGCCGAGGCGGACGCCCACGGTTCGCCGGTCGAGGTCCACGGCTTCTTCCAGGACCTCACCGCCGTGGAGCGGGCCAAGGAAGAGCTGGTGGAACGCGAGCGGACCGCCCTGGCCCAGCAGGAGATGCTGGCGGCCGAACGCGCCCTGGCCGCCCGGCTCCAGCACGCCCTGCTGCCCCTTCCCCAGCAGTCCCTGCGCCTGGCCGGACTCACCGTCGACGTCGCCTACCGGCCCCTCCAGCAGGGACTCAACGTCGGGGGCGACTGGTACAGCGCCATCGAACTGCCCGACGGCAGCGCCCTGCTCGTCGTCGGCGACGTCGCGGGCCACGGACTCGACGCCGTGGCCACGATGGCCCAGCTGCGCTTCACGGCCAAGGGCATGGCCATCACGGGGACCCCGCTCCCCACCATCCTCGCCCGGCTCAACACCCTCCTGTGGCACAGCGCGGACCGCGCCTTCAGCACGGCCACGATGATCATGGCCCGCTACGAGCCCGAAGAGGGAACCCTCACCTGGGTGCGGGCCGGACACCTGCCGCCCCTGCTCCTGCGCCGGGGGCAGACCCGGTACCTCCCCTCGCCCCGGGGCATCCTCCTGGGCGCCACGACCGCCCCGCGCTACGAGGCGTCCACCATCCGGCTGCTGCCCGGCGACCACCTGCTGTTCTTCACCGACGGCCTGATCGAGACCCCCGGGGAACTCCTCGACGAGGGACTCGACCAGCTGGCCCGCGCGGTGGCCGAGCGCTGCGACGGCGAGCGCCCCCTGGAGGGGGTCCTGGACGCCCTCGTCCCGGCCACCCGCCGCGACGACATCTGCGTCCTGCACATCTGCGTCTGATCCGGCCCTCCCGGGAGCGTTACGGGCCGCTCCCGGGAGCGCGGCGGCCGCTCCGGGAGCCCCGCCCCTCAGCCGGCGCACCGCCCGGCCCTCGATCCCGCGTACGCGGCGACCCGCAGGGAGCGGAGCCGGTCGACGGGACGGAAACCGGGCAGGAAGTTCTCGTACGGGTCGAACGCGTACGGGCCCGGGGCGGTCTCCTCGTGGAGGAGGAAGAGCCGGGCCAGGGGCCACCACCCGGCGTCCGTACCGAACCCGAGCCGGAACGCGAGGGGACGCGAACCCACGGCGGCGCGGCGGCCGGGCGTCCCGGCGGGCCCCGGCAGCGGGAACGCGGCCACCACGCCCAGCCCCCCGCCGACGACGTAGGACAGGAGCGTGCTGTACGGGCCCGAGGTCACCGACGTGCGCGGGACCGGCAGGTGCCGGGCCAGCCGGCCGCTGCCGCTGCTGGTGAGGAGAAGCTCCAGGGGGCGGTCCGGCCCGCCCGCGTCCTCCACCCGCAGCGCGAGCCCGAGCCCGTCGGGCAGCGGACTCGGCAGCCCGGCGCCCCGGGACCACCGCGCCGTCACCCGGTAGGACCCCGGCTCGTCCAGCCACGGCACGCCCCAGTGGAACCGGTGGTCGGGCACGACGAGGCTCCCGGCGAGCATCACCCCCCGGGGGTGGAGGGCCGGCCGCGCGCCCCGGCGGCGGGCGACGGCCCGCGCCGCGCGGAAGGCGGCGCGGTCGAGGCGGCCGGGGGCGTTCACCGGGGAGCCCCGTGCCGTCGGGGGCGCGCACGGCGGCCGGGGACGCGCGGTACGGCGCTCCGGCGCCCGGCGGCGGTCGGGAGCGCCGGGCCCGGGGCGCCGTGAACGGGTGCGGTGCGCGCCGGGGTGCCGTGGACCGCTGTGTCCCGGACCGCTGGGCCGTGGGTCGCTGTGCGGTGCTCCGTGCTCATGCCCGCCGCCTACCCCGGACCGCGCGGATCGATTCGTCCCCCGCCCCCGCCCCGCGGCCGTACGCGTGGGGGAGCCTCCGCGCGGGCAGAGGGGAGGAGGAAACCGACCGCCCCCACCGAAGGCCAGGTGCCGCATGACGACCGACCGGCCGACATCCCCGGGGGAGACGCCGCCGGGGAGCGCCGCCGGACCGGACGGCGGTCCCGCGCCCGCCGGACCCCTGGTCCACTACGCCAACCTCGTCTCCGACCTCGCCGTGGACCTGGACGAGCGGGACGCCCTCCGGAGCTGGGCGGAGCAGGCGCCCCGGGAGGCGTGGCTGCTGCGTCCGGGTGACGTCCTGGTCTCCCCGGTGCCGGTCGGGGAGCCGTTCCTGGAGTACGTCTGCGGTCTGACCGGTGTTCCCCGGGCATCGGTGACGGTGCTCGTCCTGCCCGGGGGGTTCCTGTCCGCGGACGGGACCGCCCCGGACCGCGCGGCCGTCGAGGCGGTGCGCGCGGCCCGTGCCGGCCGTCCCGTGGCCGCCGTCCTCCCCACCGCCCTGGACCCGGCGGCGATCGCCCTGGCGGACGCCCTGGAAACCTCCGTGGCCCCGTACCCCTCCGTGGAAGCGGCCGGGGCCGCGCTGGGGGTGACCCGGCTGCTCAACACGAAGGCCGGCTTCCGGGACGCGGCCCGCGCGCTGGGCATGCGACTGCCGGACGGCCGCGTCCGCCGCCGCGCGGGAGTGGCGGACGCCGTCCGAGACCTGCTCGCCTCGCACGGACGGGTCGTGGTCAAGCCCGACCGGTCGGCCGGGGGCCACGGCCTGTTCTTCCTCCCGGCGCCGGACCCGTGGAGTGCGGACGACCTGCCCCCGGTGGGCGGGGCGGAGGGGCTGTGGGTCGTGGAGGAACGGATCGACGTGGCGCGGTCGGTGAGCATCCAGCTGGAGACGGGACCCGACGGGACGAGAGCGCTGTTCAGCGGCGAGACGCGGACCGCGGACGGCTCCTTCACGGGCTACCTCTCCCCCCTGCCCGCCCCGGTGGCGCACACGGGCCCGGTGCTGGAGGCGTGGGGCCGCGCACTGGGCGGCTTCCTGGCGGAACGCGGATACGCGGGTCCCTTCGGCCTCGACGCGATGGTCTCGGCCGACGGCGAGGTCCTCGCGGGGGAGAGCAACGTCCGGCGCACCGCCACGACCACCCCCCGGGCCATGGTGGCCCGGCTCGCCGCGAGGGCCGGTTCCGGCGACCCGGCCTGGGGGACCGGCAAGTTGCGCGCCCCGGCCCCGTACTCCTTCGGCGAGGCGGTGGAACGGCTGCGCGCCGGACGGCTCGCCTACGACCCCGCGCGCGGCGAGGGGGTCGTCCTGTACGCCGGACCCCCACCGGACGGCCTGACCTGGCGTTATGCCGTGATCGCCGAGGGCCCCGCCGCCGTGGCGCGGTACGAGGGGCTGCTGCGGTCCTTCTGGAGCCGCGGATCCCGTGGCGCGACGAGTCCCGCGCGGACCGCGTAGCGGGCGGGGCCGGGGCGGCCGCGCGCACCCGGTTTCCCGGGCGGGCGGGCACGGTGGGGCACGGCGGCTCCGGGACCGGTGGCGAGGAGGCCCGCGATCCGCCGCGAACCCCGCCCCGGCGGTCCGTCCGGCCCCTCGCCATTCCTGCGCGGACGCCCTCTGACCTGCGGCGGGATCGTTTTGCCGGGTTTCTGACCCTTTGTGTCGACGCCCCTGTCCCGGGCCTCCGCGCGGATGGCACCATGACGGGGCCACGGGGTGCGGGGTGGCGCCGTTTCCCCCTGTGGCCATTCCTTCCCACGCACGGGCCCGAACCGGCCCCGACCGGCCGTGAACGGCCACGACGACAGGAGGCGACGGGCCTGTGCCTGCTCCGCGAATGAGAACGACACCCCTGCCCGGCATCGGAGTCCAGTACGACTTCACCACGCGCGAGCACCGCCAGCTCTCGGTCATCGCGCACCGCGACGGGACCCGGACGGTGAACGTCTACCGGGCCGACGACCCCGACGCGTGCGCCCAGTCCCTCCACCTCACCGAGGGGGAGACGGCCTCCCTGATCGACGCGCTGATGCCGGCGCACCACAGCCCCAACGTCCTGCACACCACCGATCTGGGGCTCGTCGCCGAGCGGATCGAACTGTCGGGCCACTCGTACTGGAACGGCCGGGTCCTCGGCGACACGCGGATGCGCACCGAGGCGGGCGCCTCCGTCGTCGCCGTACTGCGCCGCTCCGGAGCGATCCCGTCCCCGACGCCGGACTTCCGGCTCGCGGGCGGCGACACGCTCATCGTGATCGGCACCCGTGAGGGCGTCGACGCCGCCGCCGCGATTCTCGGCCGGGAGTGAGGGGCGCGTGCACTCCGCTGTTTTCCTGATCGAGTTCGGCGCCATCATCCTCGGCCTCGGTCTGCTCGGCCGGCTCGCGGGCCGGTTCAGCTTCTCCCCGATCCCGCTCTACCTCCTCGCGGGGCTCGCCTTCGGCAAGGGCGGCCTCCTGCCGTTCGGCGCGAGCGAGGAGTTCGTCGCCATCGGCGCCGAGATCGGGGTCATCCTCCTGCTCCTGATGCTCGGCCTCGAGTACACCGCGAGCGACCTCGTCTCCAACCTCAAGACCCAGTACCCGGCCGGACTCGTCGACTTCGCCCTCAACGCCCTGCCCGGCGCGGCCGCCGCGCTGCTGCTCGGCTGGGGGCCCGTGGCCGCCGTCGTCCTGGCGGGCGTCACCTGGGTCTCCTCGTCCGGGGTCATCGCCAAGGTCCTCGGCGACCTCGGGCGCCTGGGCAACCGCGAGACGCCGGCGATCCTCAGCATCCTGGTCCTCGAAGACCTGGCGATGGCCGTCTACCTGCCGATCATCACGGCCCTGCTCGCCGGCGTCGGCTTCGCCGCCGGCAGCGCGACGCTCGCGATCGCGCTGGGCGTGGCCGGGTTCGTGCTCTTCGTCGCCCTCCGGTACGGGCGGCTGATCTCCCGTTTCGTCTCCAGCGACGACCCGGAGAAGCTGCTCCTCGTCGTCCTCGGCCTGACCCTGCTGGTCGCCGGTGTCGCCCAGCAGCTCCAGGTCTCCGCCGCCGTGGGCGCGTTCCTCGTCGGCATCGCCCTCTCCGGCGAGGTCGCGGAGGGCGCCCACATCCTGCTGAGCCCGCTGCGGGACCTGTTCGCCGCGGTCTTCTTCGTCTTCTTCGGCCTGCACACCGACCCCTCCAGCATCCCGCCGGTGATCCTCCCGGCGCTCGCCCTGGCGGTCGTCACCGCGCTGACCAAGATCGCCACCGGGTACTGGGCCGCGCGCCGGGCCGGGATCGGAGTGAAGGGCCGCTGGCGGGCGGGCGGCACGCTGGTCGCGCGCGGCGAGTTCTCCATCGTCATCGCCGGACTGGCCGTCAGCGCCGGGGTGCAGCCGGAGCTGGGGCCCTTCGCCACCGCCTACGTCCTGGTCCTCGTCGTGATCGGGCCGCTCACCGCCCGCTTCACCGAACCGGTCGCCGCGTACGCCACCCGCCGCCGGGGTGCGCCGACACCCCCGGCGGCGGAGGACGGGACCGTGCTTCCGGGCGCGGAGCCCGCGACCGGGAGCACCGCCGGACCCGTGGGGGCGGACGGCGACGGCGCGGACGTGGTGGAGGGGCGCGACGCGGCCGGCCGCGTCTGACCCGGGCCCGCGCCTCCCTCCGCGGACGGGGGAGGAGATGCCGGAAGGGGGCGCGTCCAATGGACGCGCCCCCTTCCGGCGTTCCGTGCCCCGGCCGATCCGGTCCGATCCGGTCCGGCCGGTCGGTCCGAGCGATGCGGCTCGCTCGCCGGCCCGGCCGGTTCAGCCGGTTATCTCGACGGTTTCGCCCTGCGGACCGTGCGTGGCGGGAGAGCCGTGCGCGTCCTGGGCGTCCCGGGACTCCCGCGCCTCCGGGGACTTCCGTGCCGCGTCCTGCTTGCGGGTGACGCCCTGCAGGAGGGAGGCGAGGTCGACCCCGGTGGTGGCGGAGAGGAGTTCCATGCCCTGGGCGACGTTGTCGGTGACGGTGCGGGACAACTGGCTCGCCCCGTCGGTGGAGATGACGGTCATCCTGTCGATGGCCGACAGCGGTTCGGACGCCTTGGCGACGACCTGCGGCAGGACCTCCACGAGCATCTGCAGGACGGCCGCGTCGCCGTACTGGGCGAAGGCGTCGGCCTTCTTGCGCATCGCCTCGGCCTCGGCGGCGCCCCGGGCGGCGATGGCGGCGGCCTCGGCCTCGCCCTCGATGCGCACGGCGTCGGCGAGCGCCGCGCGGTGCGCCTTCTCGCCCTCACCGGTGAGGCGGGAGCGCTGGGCGTCGGCCTCGGCCTGCTTGACCAGGGCGATCCGGCGGGCCTCGGCCTCCTGCTCGGCCTGGTAGCGGGCGGCGTCGGCGGGCTTGCGGACCTGGGTGTCGAGCTGACGGTCGGTCAGCGCCGCCTGCCGTTCGGCGACCTTCTCCTGCTCGCCGAGGATGTCCTGCTGGCGGGCGGCCTCGGCGAGCGGACCGGCGGCGTTGGCCTGGGCGGCGGCCTCGTCGGTCTGGGCCTTGATCTCGGCCTGCTTCAGGTAGAGGGTCCGCTGCGCGATCGCGATCTCCTCCTCCGCCTTGAGCCGGGCCTGTTCGGCGGCGCGGCGGGCGACGGCCTCCGCGATGTCCGCCTCCTGCTTGGCGCGGGCGGCCTCCGGGCGGCCGAGGTCCTCCAGGTAGGAGCCCTCGGTGGTGATGTCCTGGATCTGGAAGGCGTCCAGGACCAGGCCCTGGCCGGACAGGCTGGCCTCGGCCTCCTCGGCGACCTGGCCGGCGAACGCGGCACGGTCGCGGATGATGTCCTCCACCGACATGCGGCCCACGATGGAGCGCAGCGCGCCGGACAGCACCTCCTGCGTGAAGCCGACGATGCCGTTCTGCTGCATCAGGAACCGCTGTGCGGCGGCCCGGATGGAGTCCTCGGTGCCGCCGACCTTGACGATCGCGACGCCCTCCAGGTTGGCCTTCACCCCGCGCAGGGTGACCGCGCCGCGCACGGCGATCGGGATGTGGCGGCTGGAGAGGTCGAGGGTGAACTTCTGCTGCACGAACGGGACGACGAACACGCCGCCGCCGACCACGACCTTCTGGCCGCTGTTGTCGGTGAAGACGCGTCCGGTGGCGGGGTCGGTGGCCTGCTTGCCGCGCCGGCCCGTGATGATGAACGCCTCGCTGGGACCGGCCACCTTGTACCGCGTGACGACGACGAGACCGAGCAGGACGACCAGGACGACGATCCCCAGGACCGCTGTCAGTACAGGACTCATGCGGAATCCCCCTTGCTTGTTGCCGGATGAAGTGGGTCGGAGGGAAAGGGCGGGCGGCGGGTCAGCGCTCGACGGGGCGGACCGAGACCGACGTCGGCGAGAGGACGGACTCCACCCACACCTCGGTGCCCCGCGTCACCGGCACGGCGGCTTTCGCCGCGTACTTCACCGGCTGTCCGCCCAGGTACAGCATGACCTCGCCGTACCCCGTGACGGGGATCGCCGTGACGACCGTGCCCGACGTGCCCGCCAGGTCCTCGCCCCGGGGCGCGGGCGCGCCGCCGTCCCGGAGCAGCGCCCGGCTGAACCTCCAGGTCAGCCAGCCCGTCAGGGTGCCCGCGACGACACCGGCGAGGGTCGCGGCGAGGGGGCCCGCGCCGGCGGCGCCCGTGGCGATCGCCCCCGTGAACCCGAGGGCCGAGACGAACCCGGCGATCACCGGGAGGGAGAGGAACCCGTCCACGCCGATGCCGACGCCCTCCAGGACGCCGTCGAAGACCAGCGAGAAGGCCAGGACGACCAGTCCGGCGATCCCGAATCCGAGAAACCACGTCATGTGCCGTACCCCCCTCGGCCCGCGAACCGGCCCGCGAACCGGCCCGCGCCCCGCGCGGCCGTGACGCCCGCGCGACCCCGGCGGCCGTGCGCCCGCGTCCTCGTGCCGGACCGTGGAAACCGTCCCCCCGCGTCGCGAAAGGATTCGATTGTCTCACGACGGACGCCCGGAGGACATGGGGGCCGCTCCCCCCGAGGACGTTCTTCGCGGTGCCCGGCCTCCCGCCCCTCAGTACGATGGTCAGCCCCCGGCGGTCGGGACCGGTGGGGCGCGGCGGAGAAGGAGGACGGCGGCATGGTGGACCGGAGCGAGGACGGGGCGGAGCCCCCGGCCCGCAGGCGCGGGCAGGGCGAGCTGGAGGCCCAGGTGCTCGCCGCGCTCCGCGAGGCGTCCGAACCGGTGCCCGTGGCATGGGTGCGGGAGCGGCTCGGCGGTGGCCTCGCCTACACCACCGTGATCACCATCCTGACCCGCCTGTGCGCGAAGGGCGCCGTCGAACGCGAGCGCGCGGGCCGCTCCTTCCGGTGGACGGCGGTCGCGGACGAGGCGGGGCTCGCCGCCCTGCGGATGCGGAGGGTGCTCGACGCCGAGACGGACCGGCAGGCGGTCCTGGCCAGCTTCGTCACCGCGCTCTCGCCGAACGACGAACGACTTCTCCGTGAACTCCTCTCCCCGGAGGCCGGGGAGGAGGAAGGCTGACCGCCATGGGCGTCTTCGTCTTCCTCCCCCTGGTCCTCCCGCTGACCGCGTGGCCGGTCGCCCGGCTCGCCGAACAGCGGCTCCACCCGCGCACCGCGACGCGCCTGCTCGCCGCCGTCGCCGGGGTCTTCGCCGTGTGCAGCACGCTCTGCCTCGGCCTCCTGATGATCGTGGGCACCGCGCAGTTGCCCGGCAATCCGCTCCCCGACGGCTGGTCGGACCCGGACGTGCGCGCGGCCGTCCCGTACGACGAGATCGCGGGCCGGGCGGCCATCCCCGCGCTGCTCGCCGTCCTGGTCTCCTGCACCGTCGCCGCCCGGCGGCAGCTGCGGGTGCGCCGCCGGGCGGCGGGCGCGCTCGTGGGGCTGCCGGCGACGTCCGTCGCGGTGCTGCCGGACCCCACCCCGTACGCGTACGCGCTGCCCGGCGGGCGCGGGCGGATCGTGGTCAGCACCGGCATGCTCGCCGGGCTCGGGTCCGCCGAGCGGCGGGCGCTCTTCGCCCACGAGCGGGCCCACCTGAACGGGCGTCACCACCGCCATCTGCTGACGGTCCACCTGGCGGCGCGGGCCAATCCGTTCCTGCGTCCGCTGCGCACCGCCGTCGCGTACACCGCCGAGCGCTGGGCGGACGAGGAGGCGGCGGCCGAGGTCGGCAGCCGCCGGACCGTGGCGCGGGCGATCGGCCGGGCCGCGCTCCTCGCCCCGCGCGCCCCCGCGGCCACCCTGCCCGCCCTGGCGGCGGTGGGGCAGGTGCCCCGGCGGGTCGCGGCCCTGATGCGCCCGGCCCCGGCGGGGCGGGCCTGGCCGCCGGTCCGCTCGGCCGCGGGTCTGGCCGCCTGGGGCGCCGCCTTCGGCACGACGGTCTCGGCGCTCTCCTCGGCCAACTCGGCCGTCACGCTGTACCTGGTGCTGCGCGCGGCCACCACGTCGGTGTAGCGGGGCCCCGGGCACCGGTGGCCCCGCTCACGGGGACTACAGGTCGAACTCGTGCGGCGGCAGGTCGAGGGTGAAGCACGCCTCGCGCACCACGGCCTGCTCCGTCTTGTCGAAGTCGCCGTCGGCGCCGCCGATGACGATGCCGATCTGGACGACGGCGCGGGCCTCCGCCGGCTTCTTCTTCGCCTTGGCGATCTCCTGGAGGACGCTGACCTTGCCGAAGTCGAAGTCGGCGGTGAGCTTGTTCAGGTTGTCGTCGAAGCGGCGCTGGAGGTCGAGCGCGTCGAAGTTCTGCAGCACCTCGTTGGTGGCGATGAGCTGGGCGACCCGGCGGCGCTCGGCGGGGTCGATCGTGCCGTCGGCGGCGGCGACCAGCGCGCACATGGCCATGCTCGCGTCCCGGAACGCGCCGCTCTTCAGGTCGTTCTTCTTCGCCACCAGCTGGGTCTGCATCGTCGATGCGGATTCCTTGATGCGGTCCCACAGGGCCATGAGCACTCCAGATGTCGAACTGACTTCTACGGATATGTAGAACGTAGCAGCGTCACCGGAGGTTCCCGGGCCCCGCCGTCCTCCGGGGGCGGACGGTTCCCCGGGCCCCGGAGGACGGCGGGGCCCGGAGACGCCACCGCCCCGTCCGGCGGTCATCCGCCCAGGAGCCGGAGCGAGACCCACAGGGCCGTCGTCGCGGCGGCGAGGGAGGCCGGCACGGTGAGCAGCCCGAGCCGCGTGAACTCCCCGAGGGCCGCAGGGCGTCCGTGGTCGTGGGCGATGCGGCGCCAGAGGAGGGTGGCGAGCGAGCCCGCGTACGTGAGGTTGGGCCCGATGTTCACGCCGATCAGGACGGCGAGCACCGCGCCCGGCCCGGAGGCGGCGGCGGGCGGGACGAGCGCGAGGGTCGCGGGCAGGTTGTTGATCAGGTTGGCGAGGACGGCGGCGAGCGCGGCGGTGCCGAGCAGGGCCGGGAGGGAGGTGCCCCCGGGGAGGACGTGGGCGAGGACGGCACCGAGGCCGTTGTCGACCACCGCGCGGACGACGACGCCGAGGGCGAGGACGAACGCGAGGAAGGGCAGCGAGGCCGCACGGACGAGCGCGCGCGGGGTGGTGCGGCGGCGGACCAGGGCCCGTACGGCCAGGACGGCGGCGCCCGCCGCCGCGGCCCACGCCGGGTCCGTGCCGGTGGCCGAGGCGACGGCGAACCCGGCGAGGGTGGCGGCCACGGTGACCAGGGCGAAGAGCGGCGTCCCGACGGGCTCCGGCGGCTCGGCGGGGGTGGCCGGGGCGTCGAGGTCGCGGGCGAAGAAGCGGCGGAAGACCGCGTACTCGACCGCGATGGCGGCGAGCCAGGGGAGCAGCATCAGGAGCGCGAACCGGGTGAAGCCCAGGCCGGTGGCGGCGAGGGCGAGCAGGTTGGTCAGGTTCGAGACGGGCAGCAGCAGCGAGGCCGTGTTGGACAGGTGGGCGCTCGCGTAGGAGTGCGGCGCGGGCCGGGCCCCCATCCGGGTCGCCGTCGCGAAGACCACCGGAGTCAGCAGGACGACCGTCGCGTCCAGGCTCAGCACGGCGGTGATCAGCGAGGCGAGGGCGAAGACGGCGCCGAGCAGCCGCCGGGGACGGTGACGGGCCCTGCGGGCCATCCACGCCCCGCAGGCGTGGAAGAGGCCCTCGTCGTCGCAGAGCCGGGCGAGGACGAGGACGGCCGCGAGGAAGCCGATCACCGGACCGAGGCGTTCGGCCTCCTCGCGGGCGGCCTCCGGCGTGACCGCCCCCACGGCGAGGACGACCCCGGCGGCGGGCAGCGCGAAGACCGCCTCGGGCAGCCGGAAGGGACGGACGACGGCGCAGACGAGCACCACGGCCAGGGCGAGCACGGACACGGACGGGACGAGCATGGTTCCGATCATCCGGGTCGCCGGAGACGGGACCCGGCCGGGGGTGCCCGGTGCGCGCCGTCCCGGCCCCGCGCGAAGGCGGGACGGCCGATCTGGACAGCACTTCGGATCTCCCTATGCTGGCGCCATGCCCTCTGCCGCGCCCAGGCCCGCGAACGCCGCCTCCCCCGTCCCGTCCGTGCCCCCGCCGGCCACCGCCTCCCGGCTGGCCGGCGTCGGCCCGTCGCCGGTACGGGAGATCCTGGCGCTCACGGCGCGGCCCGAGGTGATCTCCTTCGCCGGCGGTCTGCCCGCCCCCGAACTGTTCGACGCCGAGGGGCTCCGGGCCGCGTACGACCGGGTCCTGACGGAGAATCCCCGGCACGCGCTCCAGTACTCGACCACCGAGGGCGACCCGGAGCTGCGCGCCGCCGTCGCCGCCCGGCTCACCGCGCGCGGCCTGCCCACGGACGCCGACGACCTGCTCGTCACCACCGGTTCGCAGCAGGCCCTCACCCTCCTCACCACCGCCCTCGTGGAACCGGGCTCCGTGGTCCTGGTCGAGGACCCCTGCTACCTCGCCGCCCTCCAGACCTTCGGCTTCGCCGGCGCCCGGGTCGTCCCCGTCCCCACCGACGACCGGGGCGTCGTCCCGGCCGCCCTCGAAGAGATCGCGGCCCGCGAGAAGCCGGCCCTCCTCTACCTCGTCCCCACCTTCCAGAACCCCACGGGCCGCACCCTGCCCGCCGGCCGCCGCGCCGCCGTCGCCGAGGCCGCGGCCCGCCACGGTTTCTGGATCGTCGAGGACGACCCGTACGGCGAACTGCGGTACGACGGCGAACGCGTCCCCTGGATCGCCGCCGACCCCGCCGCGGCCGACCGCACCGTCCTGCTCGGCTCCTTCTCCAAGGTGATGGCCCCGGGTCTCCGCCTCGGTCACCTCCGCGCCCCCGCCGGGCTGCGCCGTGCCTGCGTCATCGCCAAACAGGCCGCCGACCTGCACACGTCGACCGTCGACCAGGCCGCCGCCGCCCGTTACCTGCGCGACAGCGACCTCGACGCGCACGTCGCGGTGGTGCGGGCGGCCTACCGCGAACGCCGGGACGCGCTGCTCGACGGCCTGCCGGCCGCGCTGCCCGCGGGCAGCCGGTGGAACAGGCCGGAGGGCGGCATGTTCGTCTGGGCGACCCTGCCCGCCGGGTACGACGCCACGGCGCTCCTGAGGACCGCCGTGGGCCACGGGGTGGCGTACGTGCCGGGAGCTCCGTTCTTCTGCGGGGAGCCGGACCCGGGCGCGATGCGGCTGTCGTTCACGACGCACTCGGCCGACGAGATCGGGGAAGGTCTCCGCAGACTCGCCAAGAGCCTCGCCTGACGCGGACCCCGGGCCGGGACCGGGGCACCGGGGCGGACTGGTCCGTCCGGGTGACCTCGGGCACCTCTGACCCGCCGCCTCGTCATCCCGCCGTGTCGTTGTTGGGCCGAACGGGTGAGGAGCGGGAGGATGGGTCCATGAGTAGGTACGAGAGGTACGACGTCACCGACGAGCAGTGGGAGGGCCTCGCCCAGGTCGTGCCCCTGCGCGGCCGTGACGAATGGCCGTCCAGGGTCGACCACCGCACGGTCCCCGAGCAGTACGATTCCGCCGAGCAGCGCCGCATGGTCGTGCTCCGCGTGCAGGTCTTCGCCGACGCCCGTGAGGTCGCCGAGTACCTCATCGCCCAGATCCCGGTGCTCCTCGATCTGACCGGCGCCGACACCGAGGTCGCCAAGCGCGTCCTCGACTTCAGCAGCGGCGTCGTCTTCGGGCTCGGCAGCGGGATGCACCGCGTCGACCGGAACGTCTTCCTGCTCGCCCCGGCCGGTACGGAGGTCGAGGGCGCGGAGGAGGACGAGGACGAGGAGGACGTCCTGGGCGGCCGGACCGCGGGCGTCCCCCGTTCGTAGGAAGATCGCGCCGGTGTAACGGTTCGTCGGAGAACGGGCCGCATACGGTCCGGGCATGGATCTCACCGGCGGCCCCGCGCCCGCCCGCACGCCAGAAACCCGCACGTCGGACGCTCGTACGCCGGACGCCCGCACCCCGGGTGCCCGTACGCCGGACGCCCGCACGGGGGACCTCCGGTCCCCGGACACGGCCCTCCCTTCCGGGGGCCTTCCCTCCCTCGACGCCGCTCCTTCCACGGACGCCGTCGCTCCTTCCGCCGCCACCCCTTCCGGCACCGTTCCCCTCCCGGGCCCCGTCTCCGCCGGCCCGCGCGTCCCGGAGGCCCGGGCCCCCGCCGCGGCCCCGCCGGGGCCCCGCGTTCCCGTCCCCCGGGCGCGGGGCCCGGTGGCGCCGCGGGACCGGGACGTGCCGGAGGCCCGGCCCGCCCGGCCCGCCGTCACCGAACTCCGGCTCTCGGCGTTCGCCGGCCACCGCTCCGCCACGCACGCGCTCGGTCCCGTGACCCTCTTCGCCGGACCCAGCGGCAGCGGCAAGTCCACCACCCTGAGGGCGTACGAGGCGCTGGCCCGGCTCGGTGCGGGCGACCCGCTCGACGAGGTGTTCCCCGACGCCGCCGACCACGTTCCCGAACGCGCCCGGCCCGACGCCCAGGGCAGGCGCGGCTTCCGCATCGGATGCACCGTCGACGGGCCGCGGGGCCCCGTCCGCCTGGACCTCGCCGTCCAGGCCGAACCCCGGCTCCGCGTCGTCGGCGAACGGCTCACGGCCGGGGGCCGCACCCTGCTCTCCACCGCGCTCCGCGACCCCGGTCGCAACGCCGTCCAGGCCGAGTGGCACACGGCGGGCACCACCCCCGTGACCCGGGCCCCGTTCCCCGACGACCTCCTCGGCACGGCCCTGCTGCCGTTGCGGGTCGCGGGCAAGACCGCCGGGCAGCTGGAGGTGCTGGCCGCCGCCGAACAGGTGGTCGTCGGCCTGCGGTCCGCCTTCCCCTGCGACCCCAGGCCCGAGCGGATGCGGGCGCCCGTGCCGCCCGGGGAGGGACGGTTGCGGCGCGACTGCGGCAACCTCGCCGAGGTCCTGCACCGCACCCGCGCGGACTGCCCCCGGCGCCGCCACCGGCTCGCCGCCGTGGCGGGAGCGGGCTGCACGGGAACCGTCACCGGACTCGGCGTGCGGGAACTCCGGGAGGGCACCGTCCGTGCGGTCCTCGAACGGGGCGGGCGGCCCGTGACCCCGCTCGGGCGCCTCGGCGACGGCGAACTGCGGTACCTGGGACTGGCCCTCGCCCTGGTCACGGGCCCCGGCGTCCTGGAGACGGACCGGATCGCGGAGGTGCCCGACGCCATGCAGAGCCTGACCCTGCTCACCGACGGCCTCGACCGGGGACTCGACAGGAGACAGGTGGGCGAACTGCTCCGCCTCGCCGTGGACGTCGCCGGCGACGGACACGTCCGGGTGGCGGGCGCGGTCGGCGACCGGGCGGTGGAGGAGGCGCGCCGGACGCCCGGGGTGACGGTGGTAGACCTGAGCGCGTGACGGACGGCGAGATGACGGACGACGAGATGACGGACGCGGGTACGGAGGCGGACGCGGGTACGGGCACGGAGGCGGCTGCGGGGGTGGCGGGCGACGAGGTGACGAACGGCGAGGTGACGAACGGCGAGGTGACGGGGCGCCGGACGACGAGGGGCCGGGCGTCGGACGGCGGTGCGTCGGACGGCGGCGCGTCGGACGGCGCGGCGGCCGGTGACGTGGCGGAGCTGCAGCGCAGACTGGTCGAGTTCGCGGCCGCTCGCGACTGGCAGCCCTACCACACGCCCAAGAACCTGGCGGCGGCCCTGAGCGTGGAGGCGGCCGAACTCCTGGAGATCTTCCAGTGGCTGACGCCGGAGCAGGCGGAACGGGTGATGGAGGACCCGGAATCGGCCCACCGGGTCGCCGACGAGGTGGCGGACGTGCTCGCCTACCTCCTCCAGTTCTGCGCCGTGCTCGGGGTCGACCCGCTGGCGGCGCTCGCGGCCAAGATCGACCGTAACGAGGTCCGCTTCCCCGCCCGGCGGCGGGGCGGAGGGGGGCGGGAGGGGGTAGCACTCGAAGATCGTCACTCTTCGGAGTGATCGACTTCTCCCCTTCAAGTTCCCTGTCCACAGATTTCCGAATTCCCCTGGTGTTTGGGCTCAGTTCGATTCACTCTGGGTAATGACTGAGTGGGTGGCGCACGGTGGGAACGGGGGCGGTGGTGATGGAAGCGGAGCGACTCGTCGCGCTCGGCCGGCACGCACTGGCGGAGAGCGGGACGGCGCAGGACATCGTGGGAGAGGCGTGGCAGGCCCAGGCCCTCGCCCAGGCGATAGGGAGCCGTCTCGCGCTCTGCGGTCCGCAGGAACTGCGGGGCGAGGCGCGGGGGCTGAGCGAGATCGGGGAATACCCGGCGGTGTGGGGCTCCGGAGGGCCGCGCGCGGCCCGGCTGACCGAAGTCCTCCGTCCCGAGCGGGCGTTGACGGCTCTGGGGGAGCTGCTCGACGACGTGGGGATCGCCCTGGTGGGCGTGGCCTGCGCCACCGACGAGGAGGCGCTCTACTGGCAGTGCATCGAGGCCATCGACGCCGCCGACGAGTCGGGCGACCGGGTGCGCGGCATGCTGCGGCGCCTCGCCGTACGCGACGGAGAGCGGGCCCGCCCGCCCGACCCCGTCCCGGAGCGCGCCGAATCGGGTCGGGAGGCGCCGTGCTGACGACGGCGCAGCCGTGGTGGTGGGCGGAGTGGTGGCGGTGGGCCCCGTGGCTCGGGCCCGTCCTGGCGGTGGCCGTGTCGATGGCGGTGCCGGCCGGTGGCGCGGCGCCCGGACCGGCACCGACCGGGACACCGCTGTCCGGTGTCGGTACCTCCGCTTACGCCTCTGCCTCCGCCTCCGCCGACAGGGCTGCCCGTGCCGGGAGGAGGAAGACGCGGACCGCCGGCGGGCCGGACGTCCGCCTGACCGGAACGGGGTGGTCCGGGTGGTGGCGGAGAGGTCGGCGTCCATGTGACGGTGCAGGATGGAGGCATGGATCTTCGCATTTTCACCGAGCCCCAGCAGGGGGCGGACTACGACACCCTCCTCACGGTGGCCCGTGCCACCGAGGAACTCGGGTTCGACGCCTTCTTCCGTTCCGACCACTACCTCACCATGGGGTCCGGCGACGGACTGCCCGGTCCGACGGACGCCTGGATCACCCTGGCCGGCCTGGCCCGGGAGACGAAGCGGATCCGTCTCGGCACGCTGATGACGGCCGGCACCTTCCGTCTCCCCGGCGTGCTCGCCATCCAGGTCGCCCAGGTCGACCGGATGTCCGGCGGCCGGATCGAGCTGGGTCTGGGAGCGGGCTGGTTCGAGGAGGAGCACAAGGCGTACGGCATCCCCTTCCCGAAGGAGAAGTTCGGCCGCCTCGAAGAGCAGCTGGCGATCGTCACCGGCCTGTGGGAGACCGAGGTCGGCAAGAGGTTCAGCTACGAGGGGGAGTACTACCGGCTCACCGACTCCCCGGCGCTGCCCAAGCCCCTCCAGTCCAGGATCCCGGTGCTGATCGGCGGACACGGGGCGACCCGCACCCCCCGGCTCGCCGCGCGGTACGCGGACGAGTTCAACATCCCGTTCGCCTCCCTGGAGGACAGCGAGAAGCAGTTCGGCAGGGTGCGGGCCGCCGCCGAGGAGGCCGGGCGGCCGGCCGACGACCTGGTGTACTCCAACGCGCTGGTCGTCTGTGTCGGCAAGGACGACGCCGAGGTGGCCCGCCGGGCCGCCGCCATCGGCCGGGAGGTGGACGAGCTGAAGGCGAACGGACTCGCGGGCTCGCCCGCCGAGGTCGTCGACAAGCTCGGACGGTACGCGGCCATCGGCTCCTCCCGGGTCTACCTCCAGGTCCTGGACCTGGACGACCTGGACCACCTGGAGCTGATCTCCGCCCAGGTCCAGTCCCAGCTGGGCTGAGCGGGGGTGATCCGGTGAGACCGGCCCGCACGCTCGCCGACGCCCTCGGGGAGGGAGCGCTCGTCCTCGACGGAGGGCTCTCCCACCAGCTGGAGGCACAGGGCTGCGACCTCTCGGACGCGCTCTGGTCCGCGCGGCTCCTGGCCGACGGACCCGAGCAGATCGAGGCGGCCCACACGGCGTACGTACGGGCCGGGGCCCGGGTGCTCATCACCTCCGGCTACCAGGCCACCTTCGAGGGCTTCGCCCGGCGGGGGCTGGGGCGGGAGGAGGCGGCGCGGCTGCTGGCCCGGAGCGTGGAGCTCGCGCGGTCGGCGGCGGAGGGCGCGGAGGAGGAGGTCTGGGTCGCCGCGTCGGTCGGGCCCTACGGCGCGATGCTGGCGGACGGCAGCGAGTACCGGGGGCGGTATGGGCTGTCGGTGGGGCGGCTCGCCGCCTTCCACCGGCCCCGGATCGAGGCGTTCGCCGGGGCCGGACCCGACGTCCTGGCCCTGGAGACGGTGCCGGACGCGGACGAGGCGGAGGCGCTGCTGCGGGCGGCCGAGGGGTGCGGGGTGCCCGTGTGGCTGTCGTACACGATCGAGGGCGGGCGGACCCGGGCCGGGCAGGACCTGGCGGACGCCTTCGCGGTCGCCGCGGGGAACGACCAGGTGGTGGCGGTCGGGGTCAACTGCTGCGACCCCGCCGACGCGGGGCCCGCCGTGGAGACGGCCGTCGCCGTGACCGGGAGACCGGCCGTGGTCTACCCCAACAGCGGGGAGCGCTGGGACGCCCGGACGCGGGACTGGCACGGCGGGAGCGCCTTCGACCCGGAACGGGCCGCCGACTGGGTCCGCTCCGGAGCCCGGCTCGTCGGCGGCTGCTGCCGGGTCGGCCCGTCCACGATCACCGCCCTCGCCGGGGTCCTGGCCGCCGACGGCCCCGGCTGAGGCGACGGCCGGTCCGGCTTCCCGCCGCGCAGGCGTCCTGAGCCGACGGCCGGTCCGGTTCCCCGCCGCGCAGGAGTCCTGGGCGGACGCCGCCGTTTCCGGCCTCGTACGTCCTCCGTCCGGGCCTCGTACGTCCTCCGTCCGGGCCTCGTACGTCCTCCGTCCGGGCCTCGTACGTCCTCCGTCCCAACCTCGCGCGTCCTCCGTCCCGGGGTCGCGCTCCGGGGTGGAGGGAAGGCGCGCCGTCGCGGCCGCGCACCGGAGCCCCGGGCTCCCGGTCCCCGGGACGCTCCCGCCGCGCCCCGGCCCCCCTGCCGCGAAACACGCGCCACCGACGTCCCGCTCCGTCAGGATGGACGCATGGGATTCCATGTCGATTCCGAGACCGGGCGGCTGCGCCGCGTCATCCTCCACCGGCCCGATCTGGAGCTGAAGCGGCTCACCCCGACCAACAAGGACGCCCTCCTCTTCGACGACGTGCTCTGGGTGAGACGGGCCCGGCAGGAGCACGACGGCTTCGCCGACGTGCTGCGCGACCGGGGGGTGGAGGTGCACCTCTTCGCGGACCTCCTGAGCGAGTCGCTGGAGGTGCCGGCCGCCCGCGCGCTCGTCCTGGACCGGGTCTTCGACGAGAAGGAGTACGGCCCGCTGGCCACCGACCACCTGCGGGCCGCGTTCGACTCCCTCGACGCCGTCGCGCTCGGCGAGGTGCTCGTCGGCGGGATGACGAAGCGGGAGTTCCTGGCGGCGCACCGGGAACCGACCTCGGTCCGTTTCCACGCCCTCGACCTGGACGACTTCCTCCTCGGCCCGCTCCCCAACCACCTCTTCACCCGGGACACCTCGGCCTGGATCTACGACGGCGTCTCCATCAACGCCATGCGCTGGCCGGCCCGGCAGCGCGAGACGGTGCACTTCGAGGCGATCTACAAGCACCACCCGCTCTTCACCGGCCCCGGGGCGGGCCCCTTCCACCACTGGTCGGAGGGGCAGGCGGACTATCCGTCCACGATCGAGGGCGGGGACGTCCTGGTCATCGGCAACGGCGCCGTGCTCATCGGGATGAGCGAGCGCACCACCCCGCAGGCGGTGGAGATGCTGGCCCGGGGCATGTTCGCGGCGGGCTCGGCGCACACGATCGTCGCGCTCGACATGCCGAAGCGGCGCGCGTTCATGCACCTGGACACGGTGATGACGATGGTGGACCGGGACACCTTCACCCAGTACGCGGGGCTCGGCATGCTCCGCTCGTACACGATCGAACCGGGGGACGAGGGCCGTCCCCTGCGGGTGACCGACCATCCGCCGGAGCGGATGCACGCCGCCATCGCGGCGGCCCTGGGGCTCCCGGAGATCCGGGTCCTCACCGCGACCCAGGACGTGCACGCGGCCGAGCGCGAGCAGTGGGACGACGGGTGCAACGTGCTGGCCGTGGAGCCGGGGGTGGTGGTCGCGTACGAGCGGAACGTCACCACCAACACGCACCTGCGCAAGCAGGGGATCGAGGTGATCGAGATCCCCGGCAGCGAACTGGGCCGGGGGAGGGGAGGCCCGCGCTGCATGAGCTGTCCGGTGGAGCGGGACGCCGGCTGAGGGGGAGGGGCGCGGGGAGGGAAGGGTCCCGGAAAGGGGGGCTGTATATAAATGTTGAACTGCGTATACACTTCCAGCGTCCCCGACCGCAGTCCCCGACCGTACCCTCAGGAGCGCGACCCATGGCCACAGACCTCACCGGCCGCCACTTCCTCAAGGAGCTGGACTTCACCGCCGAGGAGTTCCGCGCCCTGGTCGCGCTCGCCGCCGAGCTCAAGGCCGCCAAGAAGGCGGGCACCGAGGTGCGGCGGCTGTGCGGCCGGAACATCGCCCTGATCTTCGAGAAGACCTCGACCCGCACGCGCTGCGCCTTCGAGGTCGCCGCCGCCGACCAGGGCGCCTCCACGACCTACCTGGACCCCTCGGGCTCCCAGATGGGCCACAAGGAGTCCGTCAAGGACACGGCCCGCGTCCTCGGCCGGATGTTCGACGGGATCGAGTACCGGGGGGACAGCCAGGCCACGGTCGAGGAGCTCGCCGCCTTCGCGGGCGTCCCCGTCTACAACGGCCTCACCGACGACTGGCACCCCACCCAGATGCTCGCCGACGTCCTCACCGTGACCGAGCACACGGACAAGCCGCTGGACGCCGTCGCCCTCGCCTACCTCGGTGACGCCCGCTTCAACATGGGCAACTCCTACCTGATCACCGGCGCCCTGCTCGGCATGGACGTCCGGATCGTCGCCCCGAAGGCGTACTGGCCCACCGAGGACGTCGTCGCGGACGCCCGCAGGCTCGCCGAGGCGAGCGGCGCCACCCTCACCCTCACCGAGGACGTGGCGGAGGGAGTCCGGGGCGCCGACTTCGTGGCCACCGACGTCTGGGTCTCCATGGGCGAGCCCAAGGAGGTCTGGGACGAGCGGATCGCCGCCCTCGCCCCGTACGCCGTGACCATGGACGTGCTGCGCGCCACCGGGAACCGGGACGTCCGGTTCCTGCACTGCCTGCCCGCCTTCCACGACCTGGGCACCGCCGTCGGCCGCGACATCCACGCCCGGCACGGCCTGACCGAGCTGGAGGTCTCCGACGAGGTCTTCGAGTCGCCCCACTCGATCGTCTTCGACCAGGCGGAGAACCGGATGCACACCATCAAGGCCGTCCTCGTCGCCACCCTGGCGGGGGCCGGGGACGCCCCGGCGGCCCCCGGGGCATAGCTTTGCTCCTGATTGGGTGAATATGCGGGGTGCGGTTTACGATCGCACGGTTCAGGGGGGTTCGGGCGAGCAGGCCCGGACCCCCCTCGCGCGCGCACGCACCAGAAACGAGAACCCCGCATGTCCCCGTCCACTCCGCGACCCCCCTCCGCCCCCGCGCGGACCGCCCCCTCCCGGCGGATCAAGTCGCCGCAGCGGCTCATCGCCGAGTCCGGCACCGACCTCGAGGGCCACGGCCTCAAGCGCACCATGGGCCTCTTCCAGCTCGTCTGCTTCGGCGTCGGCGCGATCGTGGGCACCGGCATCTTCGTCGGCCTCTCCGACAGCGTCGCCAAGGCGGGTCCCGCGGTCGTCGTCTCCTTCGTCCTCGCCGCGGTCACCTGCGTGTTCACCGCCTTCTCCTTCGCGGAGCTGGGCGGCGCGATCCCGGTCTCGGGCTCCTCGTACTCGTTCGCCTACGCGAGCCTCGGCGAGCGGTCCGCCTTCCTCGTCGGCTGGTGCCTGCTCCTGGAGTACGGCGTGTCCGTCTCGGCGGTCGCGGTCGGCTGGAGCCAGTACCTCAACGAACTCCTCGACAGCCTGACCGGATGGCAGCTGCCCGCCGCGCTCTCCGCCGGACCGGGCGAGGGCGGAGCGGTCAACCTGCCCGCCGTGATCGTGATCCTGCTCGCCGCCACCCTCCTCGTGCGCGGGGTCCGGGAGAGCGCGCGGGCGACCGCCGCCATGGCCGTCCTCAAGATCGGCATCCTGCTCGTCTTCTGTGCCGTCGGCTTCTCCGCCTTCCAGGACGGACACCTCTCGCCGTTCGCGGGCAGCGGCCTCGGGGGCATCACGGCGGGCGCCTCCGTGGCGTTCTTCTCGTACATCGGCTTCGACGCGATCACCACGGCCGGCGAGGAGGTGAAGGATCCGCGCCGGAACGTCCCGATCGCCATCCTCGTCTGCATCGGGATCGTCACCCTGCTCTACTGCGCGGTCGCGCTCTCGGCGATCGGGGCGCTCGGCGCCGACGAGGTCGCCGGCCGCCCGGCCGCGCTCTCGCTCGTCGTCGACCGGGTCACCGGCTCGTCGGCGGGCGGCGGGGTCATCGCCTTCGGCGCGGTCGTCGCCATCGCCTCCGTCGTCCTCGCGGTGATGTACGGGCAGACCCGCATCCTGATGTCGATGTCCCGCGACGGGCTCGTGCCCCAGGTCTTCGAACGGGTCTCGCCGAAGACCGCGACCCCGGTCGCCAACACGTGGATCGTGGCCGCCGTCTTCGCCGTGCCGGCCGCCTTCGCCCCGCTCGACGTGGTCGTCAACCTGACCACCATCGGCACCCTCGCCGTCATGGCGGTCGTCAACCTCGCGGTGTTGGTGCTGCGCCGCCGCGCCCGCGACCTGCCGCGCTCCTTCCGGGTGCCGTTCTTCCCGGTCAGCCCGCTCCTCGGCATCGGCTTCTGCCTGTACCTCATCTGGGGCACGGGCTGGCGCACCTGGCTGCAGTTCGCGGTGTTCCTCGGGGCGGGCGCCCTGCTCTACGCGGTCTACGGACGCCGCAACTCGCGGCTCGCCGCGGCGCCGGAGGAGACCGCCGGGCCGGTGCCGCCGGGGGCGTGAACCCGACCGGGCACCCCGCCCGGTCCGTCCGGCATCCCCCGCTCAGGCGCTCTCCGCCCGTACCGGTTCCCGCAGCCGGAAGCGCTGGAGCTTGCCCGTCGCCGTGCGCGGCAGCGCGTCGAGGAAGACGACCTCGCGGGGCGTCTTGTACGGGGCGAGGCGGGCACGGACGAAGGCCCGCAGCGCGGCGGCCGTGCCCGCGTCGCGCGGCACCCCCTCCCGCACCACCGCGTACGCCACCACGACCTGGCCCCGCAGCTCGTCCGGACGGCCGACCACCACCGCGTCGATCACGTCGGGGTGGCCGAGGAGCACCTCCTCGACCTGGGGGCCCGCGATGTTGTATCCGGCCGAGATGATCAGGTCGTCCGCCCGGGAGACGTACCGGAACAGGCCGCCGGGCTCGCGGACGTACGTGTCGCCCGTGACGTTCCAGCCCTCCCGCACGTACCGCTCCTGGGCGGCCCCGTCCCCGTCCGGGCCGGTCAGATAGCGGCAGCCGACCGGGCCGCGCACGGCGAGCAGCCCCTCCTCGCCGTCCGGGACCTCCCGGCCGTCCGGGCCGACCACCCTGGCCCGCCAGCCGGGGACCGGGCGGCCGGCCGAACCGGGGCGGGCGTCGCCGTCGGCGGCGGCGAGGAAGATGTGCAGCAGCTCGGTCGAGCCGATGCCGTTGATCAGGCGCAGGCCCGTGTACCGGTACCAGGCCCGCCAGGTCGCCTCCGGCAGGTTCTCCCCGGCGGAGACGCAGCGGCGCAGCGAGCCGAGGTCCGGGGCGGCGCTCCGGACCGGTTCGGCGAGCATGGCCCGGTAGGCGGTCGGGGCGGTGAGGAGCACCGAGACCCGGTGCCGCGCGATCGCCGTGAGGAGCTGCTGGGGCCCGGCCTGTTCGAGGAGGACCGTGCTCGCCCCGGCCCGCAGGGGGAAGACGACGAGCCCGCCGAGGCCGAAGGTGAAGGCGAGCGGCGGCGAACCGGTGAAGACGTCGTCGGGCAGCGGACGCAGCACGTGCGCGGAGAACGTGTCGGCGACGGCCAGGACGTCCCGGTGGAAGTGGACGCAGCCTTTGGGACGTCCGGTCGTGCCGGAGGTGAAGGCGATGAGGGCCGCGTCGTCGGCGGCGGTCGCCACCGCCTCGTACGGGCCGGGGCGCCGGGCGGCGAGGGTCAGCAGGTCGTCCGGGCCGTCCCCGCCGAAAGGGGTGACGCGGAGGCCGGGAATCCGGGCGGCGAGCAGCCCGTCGAGGGAGCGGACGTCGCAGAGCGCGTGGGTGCAGCGGACCGTCTCCGCCATGAAGGCCAGTTCGGGGGCGCGCTGCTGGGCCAGAACGGTGACGGCGATGCCGCCCGCCTTCATCACGGCGAGCCAGCAGGCGGCCAGCCAGGGCGAGGTCGGTCCGCGCAGCAGGACCCGGTTGCCGGGCACGAGCCGCAGATCGGCGGTGAGGACGCGGGCGACGCGGTCGACCCGGTCGAGCAGTTCCCCGTAGCTCCAGACCCCGCCGTCGTCGTCGAGGAAGGCGGGCCGGTCGGCACCGAACCGCTCCACCGTGCGGTCGAGCAGCTCCGCGCCGCAGTTGAGCCGGTCCGGATAGACCGGTCCGGGGAGACCGAGGAGGAGCCGGGGCAGGCGGTCCGGCGGCGGCAGCCGGTCGCGGGCGAAGGTGTCGAGGTGGGCGGAGGGCGTCAGCTCCACGGGTCCGTCCCCCTGCCGTGACGGGGCCGCCGGCGCGCCGGGGCCCGGGCGGCGGCCGGTGGGACGCGGCGGGCGCGGCCCGGCGCGGCGCGGCGGGGCCGCCCCGGAACGGCGGCGGCGCGGGGACGCCGCGGGGCGTCGGGACGGCGAAGGCGCCGGAGGGCGCCGGGAAGGGCCCGCATGTCCGCATTCTCACCCGGTTCCGGGCGGACCACCCGGCGTACGGGTCCGGGCCCGGCCCGGGAGGGCGGCCCCCTCCCGTGTCCTTCGGCGTCCCGGCCGGTCCCGCACCCGCTTGATCGACTGGTCACCCGTTCGGGCCGGCCTTAGGGTCGTGAGGGTGGACTGACGGCCGTGGACCGACCGGCCACGGCGGCTCCCTCCGGTGAGGGCTCAACGCCATGAACGCTCATGTCTAGCACTCCGAAGCCGACGGCTCCCGCGGCGACGGCCTCCCGCGGAGGCGGCGAGGACGGCAAGGGCATCGCCCTGTTCGTGATCGCCTCCTGCCAGCTGATGGTCGTCCTCGACATCACGATCGTGAACATCGCGCTCCCGCACATCCAGAGCGCGCTCGGCTTCTCCACCACCAGCCTGGCCTGGGTCGTCAACGCCTACACGCTCACCTTCGGCGGACTGCTCCTCCTCGGCGGGCGCTTCGGGGACATCCTCGGCCGCCGCCGGGTCTTCATGGCGGGCGTCCTGCTCTTCGGGCTCGCCTCGCTGTTCTGCGGACTGGCCCAGAACGAGTGGCAACTCCTGGCCGCCCGCGCCCTCCAGGGCGTCGGCGGCGCCATCGCCTCGCCGACCTCGCTCTCGCTGATCACCACGACCTTCGACGAAGGCCCCGAACGCAACCGCGCCTTCGGCGTGTTCGCCGGCGTCTCGGCCGGCGGCGGGGCGATCGGCCTGGTGGCCGGCGGCATGCTCGTCCAGTGGCTCGACTGGCGCTGGATCTTCTTCGTCAACGTGCCCATCGCCCTGCTCATCGCCTTCCTGACGCCCCGCCACGTCAAGGAGTCGGAGCCGCGGCCCGGCCACTTCGACCTCGCCGGCGCGCTGACCTCGACGCTCGGCATGGTGGCGCTGGTGTACGGGTTCATCCGCGCCGCCCAGGAGGGCTGGCGCGATCCGTACACGATCGGCTCGTTCGTCGCGGCGGTGCTGTTCCTCGCCCTGTTCCTCCTGGTCGAACGGCGCTCCCGGCAGCCCATCACCCCGCTCCGCATGTTCGCCGACCGCAACCGCTCGGGCACCTACGGCATCATGCTGTGCCTGGCGGCGGCGATCTTCGGGATGTTCTTCTTCCTCACCCTGTTCGTGCAGCAGGTGCTCGGCTTCAGCCCGTTGAGGGCGGGTCTCGCGTTCCTGCCGATCAGCGCGATCATCGCGGTCGGCGCGGGACTCACGTCCACCCTGCTGCCCCGGTACGGCCCCAAGCCCTTCATGGTGACGGGTTCGGCGCTCGCGGCCGCGGGCCTCTCCTGGCTGACCCTGACGGACGTGCACTCGACCTACCTGGGGAGCATCCTCGGCCCGGTTCTCGTCTTCGGCCTCGGCATGGGCCTGATGTTCGTCTCGCTGACCGTCATGGCGCTCTCGAACGTCGAACAGCGGGACTCGGGCGCGGCGTCCGGCCTGCTCAACGCCATGCAGCAGGTGGGCGGCTCGCTCGGCCTGTCGATCCTGGTCACGGTCTTCGGCACGGCCGGCCGCAACGAGGCGGAGAAGCAGGTGCCCGCCTTCCTCGCGCAGGCGAGCCCCCTGGAGAAGGCCCGGTTCGCCGAGACCGGTGTGCTCCCGAAGCCCTGGAGCGACCAGGTGCTGACCGCCGGCGTCTCGGCGGGCTTCGTGACGGCGGCCGTGTTCGCCGCCGTCGGCGTCCTGATCGCCCTCTTCGTCATCCAGGTCCGCCCCTCGGACCTCGAACGCCTCAAGGGCGGCGCGGGCATGATGCCGGGCGGCGGTTAGGGCGTCGGCTCGGGCCGCAGCCGGGCGTACGGTTCGTCGGGACAGGCGGCGTCCGGCGGGGCGAGCTTGAGGTACGCGGTCACGTACTGCGGGTTCTCCAGCTCCTTGCCCGGCCCCGGGTCCTGGAAGCAGACCTTCCACCCGGCCGGGTCGGCGGGCAGCGTGACGTCGGTGTAGACGCTCTCCGGCCGCACCCTCCCGACCCCGGCCGCCTTCAGGGTCTCGCCGGCCCGCGCGAAGGTCCCGCCGGCGACGTCGGGCATCGCGGGCCAGGGGATCTCCTCCCCGTCCGCCGAGGGGCAGGGCGCCCCGACGCGGACCACCCCGAGATCGAGCACGGGCCGGCCCCCGCCCCGCTGTCCGGCCGCCGTCTGGAAGCACACCTTCCAGCCGCCCGCGTCCCACTGCCCGTCGTCCCGGTCGGAGGCGTCGTGCGTCACGACGTCGTACCCGGCCCCGTCCGCGACCCTCCGTGCCTCCTTGAGCACCTTCCCCACGAGCCGCGGCGGCCCGGCGGGCGTCGCGGCCGGGGAGGGGATGCCCGTGGAAGCAGACGGGGAGGCGGGAGTGGAGGCGGAGGCGGCGCCGTCCCCCGGTCGGCCGCCGCCCTTCGCCCCTCCGGCCTCCCCCGGCTCTTCCGACGGGTCACTGAAGAGGAGGAAGGCGAACCAGACCACCGCCGCTACGGTGGCGGCGATCTTCCCCTTCCGGTTCCAGGGACTCAGCCACGCGAGCGCGATCCCGACCGGCGGCAGCACGACGAGCGCGCCGACGACGAGCACCGGATGCTGCCACCAGCGGCGCGGAGCGGGCGGGGCCGACGGCGGCGGGGGAGCGACGGAGGAGTACGGATCCACGGCTGGATCGTAGGCCCGCCGCCGGGACCGCGGGCGGCTTGTGCCGGGATCGGGGCCGAACCGGGCCCGCCGTCCGGACGGTTCCGGTGGTCCCAGGACATCGCGTGGATCATGCGGAGGGTGCCGGTCCGGGTCCTGCCGGGTCCGGACCGCTCCTCACCGGGTGAGGTACCGCCGGAAGAAGGCGCCGATGTAGGCCGCGCCGATCCGGCGCTGGGCGGTCTCGGTCAGCTGGGGCTCGTAGGCGGAGCCGCCGGGTTCCGCGCACTGGCCGGGGCGGGCGTCGTCGTGGCCGGCGTCGTCACCGGCCGCGACCTGTCCGCCGGACGGTGACCACTGGGTGTTGAAGTAGTTGTGGTTCGCGCCGGGGATCTCGATCCGGTGGAATCCGGCGGAGCTTCCGGCGGTCGCGTCGGCGGCGAAGGAGAGGGCCTCGCGGCCGACCTGGCCGTCGCAGGTCCCGAGGACCACGGCCACGGGCACCTTCGTGATTCCGTACGCGGTCATGTCCTCGGTCATGACGTTGTAGGCGGGGGCCAGGGCCATGACCGCCCCGACCCTGACCCCGGCGGGCCACCGGTCCCGGTGGCGGTCCGCCGCCTGCCACGTCACGCCCGCGCCGCCGCGCGAGTGGCCCATGGTGCCGACGTTGTCCAGGTCGACGTGGTGCCGGAAGTCGACGCGTCGCGGCTCGCCGGTGACCGCGTCGCGGAACGCGCCGGCGAGACTGCCGCGGCCCGAGGTGGCGAGTTGCTGCCACAGGGCGAGGTGGCGGTTGATCAGGTCGGCCCGCGCGGAGGCGTTCTCGTCGCCCGACACCGACGAGGCGTTGATGCCGTTGGCGCGGACGGACACCACGATGAAGCCGTCGCGGGCCAGTTCCTCGCCGAGGTAGTCGTAACCGCGCTCGTTGGGGAGGAGAGGGGTGCCCGGGGCGCAGGGCCAGCTGAACAGCTTCTGGCCGGCGGCCGCGTACGCGTCCCAGTCCCCGGCCTTCTCGGCGGCGGCGCGGGCCGCCTCCGCCGAACGGTCCGCGCAGGTCTCGTGCCAGCCGTGCAGCAGGACCACGAGCGGCCTCGGCGTGGTGTCGAGGTCCTTCGGGTGGTGCACCGTCGCGGCGATCTCGACCGGCTCCCCGGTCCCCGGCACCCGGTGGGCCCGGTCGCCCAGGTCGTACGTGAGGGTGGCGACGCCCCGCGACTCCCGGGCCGGAGCGTCGAGGGGCGCGGCGGACGCGGGGCTCCCGAGCAGGACCTGGGGCAGGAGGAGGGCCGTGGACACGGCGAGGGCGCGGGCCCGGGGCAGGCGGCGGCGGGTGGCGGGGGGCGTGTCGTCGTACGTCACAGGACGGTCTCCACGATCGTGAGGGCGGGCGCCGGCCCCGAGGGACCGGACGGCGGCTTCATTCCGACAGACGTCCGGCGGGGGCCGGGGTTGCGGGCCCCGTGAAACCCGTACGACCGGGCCCTCCCCGGCGCAAGGGGGGGATGACCCCCGCCCCGGTGCCGGGACGCCCCCCGGCGAAGACGGTGGAGTGCTCCAGCGCGATCCGCCCCGTACCGGACGAAGATCGTTTCATCGGCTCGGAGAGTCGCCGCACACGAGGAGTGATCGACCATGCGTGACCACAGGAAGACGACCGGCCGGTGGGGGGCGCTCGTACTCGCGGGCGTGCTCGCCGCCACGGCGCTGACCGCCCCGGTGGCTTCCGCGACATCGGCGGACTCCGTCGCGGCGGGCCGGGAAGCGGCCGTCGTGCGCTTCCTGGAACGGGACGCGCACCCGCTGCGTTCCACGGAGCCCGGCGGCGGGACCACGGACCTCCGGGCGCTGGGCGCCATGGTCGGGAACGCGAAGGTGGTGGGTCTCGGAGAGGCCACGCACGGTTCGCACGAGTTCTTCGCCATGAAGGAACGCGTCTTCCGGTACCTCGTCGAGGAGCGCGGTTTCACCACCTTCGCCCTGGAGATGAGCTGGTCGGCGGGGCTCAGGATCGACGAGTACCTCCAGGGCGGGCCCGGCGACCCGCGGACGATCACGGAGGAGACGCTGGCCGGATCCCCTTGGGAGCGCGAGGAGTTCGTCAGCCTGATCGGCTGGATGCGCGAGCACAACCGCCGTCGCCCCGGCCACCGGGTCCACTTCATGGGTGACGACCTCGGGGCGCCCAAGCTCGGCGACCACGTCTTCGACCGCGTGCTGGCGTCCGTGCGCGCGACCCGGCCGGAAGCGCTGCCCCGGCTCACCGGGCTGTACGCCGGGCTGCGCCCCTTCGACGACGTCTTCGCCTACCTGCGCAGGCCGGTCGCGGAGCGGAAGGAGAACGCCGCACGCGCCCAGGAGGCGTTCGACCTGGTCGCCGGGGGCCCGGGGGCCGACGACGACGCGTACGCGTGGACCGTGCAGCACGCCCGGAACATCGCGCAGACCTTCGCCTTCGCCGCCGTCGACCTCGCCGACCCGGACTCGGTCACGGCCGCCGAGCACCTGCGCGACCGGGCCATGGCCGACAACGTGCTGTGGTGGCGGCGCCACACCGGCCACAAGATGCTGCTGTCCGCCCACAACGGCCACGTCGGGTACCTCTCCACCCATCCGGACATGTACCCGGAGACCCAGGGCGCCGTCCTGCGCGACCGCCTGGGACGCGACTACGCCGCGATCGGCCTCAGCTTCGCCGGCGGCTCCTTCCTCACCAAGGACACCTCCCTCGACGGGGACTGGAAGCCGGTCACCGTCCCGGCGGCACGTCCCGGCACGAACGAACACACCCTGGACCGGGTCGGGTACCGGGACTTCTACCTGGACCTGCGGACCGCGTCCGGCGCCGCCCGCGCCTGGCTCGACCGCGCCCGGCCGGTCTACGACGCCGGCTCGACCTTCACCCCCGACCCCCTGCCCACCCTCGCCCTCGGGCGCGCCTACGACGTCCTCGTCCACCTCCACCGGGTCCGGGCCGCCGACAAGCTCTGAACGACCCCGGCGGCGACCGCCGGACCCGCCCCGCCCGCTCGTTCCGGGGCGGCCGTCCGCTCCCGGGGCGAGCGGGGCGGGGGATGTCCCCACCGTCCTCGCCCCCGCTGCCCGGACCGCGTGTCCACCTGCCGGCGCCATGGTCCGGCGGACCTCCGGCGACGAGGCTGAACGCGTACACCTTCTCGAACAAAAGGAACTCCTGTGACCAGCCTGAAGCCGTCCCGCCGCCGTACGGCCCGCACCGCCGTCGTCGGCACCCTCGCCGCTGCCGCCTGCGTCGTCCTCACGGCGGGCAGCGCCGGGGCGATTGTCAACGGTGGCGACTCCACCGAGGCGTACCCCTTCATGGCGACGATCCCGGAGTCCGCCCCGAAGTACGGTCTGCTCGACGGCGTCTGCGGGGCGTCGCTGATCGACCGGCAGTGGGTGCTGACGGCGGCGCACTGCGTGACGGGCGACGGGCTCGAACTGGAAGGCGTCGTCCGGGTCGGCAGCGACCACCGGAAGTCCGGGGGCACCGTCCGGAAGATCGACCGCGCCTTCGTCCACCCCGGCTACGCGAACGGCGACGGGAAGGGAGCCAACAAGGACGACATCGCGCTGGTCCGCCTCGACCGGCCGGTCGCCCAGCAGCCCGTCGGGATCGCGAAGGAGGCGGGCCGGCCGGGCACCGCGACCCGGCTCATCGGCTTCGGCACCACCGTCGACGGCGCGTTCGCGTTCGCGGACCGGCTCCAGGAGCTGAACACCCGCCTGGGCGCCGTGTCCGAGTGCGCGCCCGGATTCGCGGACCCGACCCGGCTGTGCACGATCAGCCCCGCGCCCGGGGCCATGGCGTGCTCCGGGGACTCCGGCGGCCCCCAGGTCCGGAAGGGCCGGAACGGACGGTGGGAACTCGTCGGCGTCACCTCGGGCCCCGGCGCCCCGGACGTGCCGTGCTCGAAGGGCCCCGGTCTCTACACCAGCGCGCCCGCCTACGCGCACTGGATCCGGAAGACCATGAAGGACAACGCCGTCCGTACACCGGCGGGGGACGGCACCACCCTCGCCGAGACCGGTACGAACGACAGCACCGCGGCGCTCGCCGGCGTGGCGTCGGCGCTGGTCCTCGCGGGCGGTACGGCCGTCGCGCTGCACCGCCGGAAGGCCCGCCGCTCCGCCTGACGCTCCGGGCGGGCGGGCGGGCGAGCGAGCGGGCGGTCGGTCGGTCGGGCGGGCGGGCGTCGGCGGAGCCCCGGGATCCGGCAGGCCGAGGCAACCCCTCGCCCACCCCGTGCATCTTTACAGCCACAACAGGGGGCGTGAGGCCCCGCAGCCTTCGAAAGAGACCGTGAGCGCCGCCATGAACGCGTCCCCCGTCACCGCCCCGGTGCCCGACACGGACAGAACCGCCTGGGTCCACGCGACGGCGTCGGCATGCGTCGGAGGAATCCTCCTCGGTGTCCTGACCAACCTGCTCCAGGGCTGGCTCCCGGGGGTCTGGAACCAGATCCCCAACTCCGGTGCGGTCTGGTCCGTCGCCGCGTTCGCCGCGGGCGCGCTGCTGGCCCGGCGGGTCGGCCTGCCCGTGGCCGCCGTCGCGGGCCTGCTCGCCGAGTCCGGCCTCGTCGTCGGCTACTACGGCTACGCGGAGGTCGCGCGCGACGGCATGGGCTCCCTGTTCGCCCCCCTCGTCTGGCTCGGCATGGCGTTCGTCGCCGGCCCCCTCTTCGGGGTGGCGGGCTCCTGGTGGCGGGACACCGACCCGCGCCACCGCGTCATCGGCCTCGCCGCGCTCTCGGGCGTCTTCGGCACGGAGGCCGTCCACTACGCCTGGATCCTGCACTACGCCCCCCAGGCATGGGCGTGCCTCGCCGTCATGGTCCTCGTGCCGCTGCTCATGGGCCGCACCCACAGGGAACGCGCGCTGACCCTCCTGACCGCCGTTCCCTTCTCGCTGCTGGCCTACCTCATCTTCTACAAAATGATCCTGATGACCCTCCTCGGCTGAGGGCGCGGGGCGACGCGGGGCGGCTGGCAGCACGGGGGCGCCCGAAGCCGCGACAGGCGGCTTCGGGCGCCGCTTCGGCCCTGCGGGCCGCGGACGGGGTCACGCGAACGGCCCGAGGGGCGGAAGGCCGACTCCAGCAGCCCCGTGACGTCGAACCCGGTCTCCGACCGGCCGCGCGAGTCCGCGAGTCTTTTCCGGGCCGCGGTGTCGACCGCAAGCCGGAGAGGACGTCGAGTGAAGCCCACTGAGCCTTTTTCATCCTGCCCCTGAAGGACTATAAGGCCTGGTCAGCTGGGGTGGTGACGTGACAGAGCCCCCGGTTGTTGGCGGTGTTGATTCCACTCGACACTGCCGACAGCCCGGGGGCTCTGTTGGTTCCGTATCCTGCCATGCTCGACGTCTCGTACGAGCTGGTCG
>NZ_JBIAUG010000011.1:174137-210600 GCF_042892575.1 Streptomyces sp. NPDC001744 | reverse complement strand
GCCCGGTTACATTCCGAACCCGGAAGCTAAGCCTTTCAGCGCCGATGGTACTGCAGGGGGGACCCTGTGGGAGAGTAGGACACCGCCGAACAATTCTTCAGGACCCCTGGTCCCAGCGTTCACGCTGGGACCAGGGGTTCTTTTGTTTTTCTGGATTTTTCCGATGCGCGGCAGAGAGCCGGCTGCGCGAGAATGACTGCAGTACCCGAAGACAGGAGTCACCATCATGCCCACCAACTCTCCCGACGACCGTCCGGAGCGCGAGCCGCGTCGCAGGGACGGTGCTGGTGGCGACCGGGGCGGTTTCCGCGGGCCTCGTCGTGATGACCGCGGCGGCGACAACCGTGGCGGTGGCTTCCGCCGTGACGACCGTGGCGGCGACAGCCGCGGGGGCGACAACCGTGGTGGCGGTTTCCGTCGTGATGACCGTGGCGGCGACAACCGTGGTGGCGGTTTCCGCCGCGACGACCGCGGTGGCGACAGCCGTGGCGGCGACAACCGCAGTGGTGGCGACAACCGCAGTGGTGGCGGCTTCCGTCGCGACGATCGCGGGGGCGACAGCCGTGGTGGTGGCGGCTTCCGCCGTGACGACCGTGGCGGCGACCGTCCGGCCTTCCGCCGCGATGACCGCCCTTCCTTCCCGCGTGATGAGCGTCGGGACGACAACCGTGGTGGCGGGTTCCGTGGGCGGGACGACCGTGGCGGCGACAACCGTGGTGGTGGCTTCCGCCGTGACGACCGCGGGGGCGACAACCGTGGTGGCGGCGGCTTCCGCCGCGACGACCGTGGCGGCGACCGCCCGGCCTTCCGCCGTGACGACCGTCCCTCGTACCCGCCGCGCGACGACAACCGCAGTGGTGGCGGGTTCCGCCGTGACGACCGCGGGGGCGACAACCGTGGTGGCGGCGGCTTCCGCCGCGACGACCGTGGCGGCGACCGCCCGGCCTTCCGCCGCGACGACCGACCCTCCTACCCGCCGCGCGACGACAACCGCAGTGGTGGCGGCTTCCGTCGCGACGATCGCGGGGGCGACAACCGTGGTGGCGGCGGCTTCCGCCGCGACGACCGTGGCGGCGACCGTCCGGCCTTCCGCCGCGATGACCGCCCTTCCTTCCCGCGTGATGAGCGTCGGGACGACAACCGTGGTGGCGGGTTCCGTGGGCGGGACGACCGTGGCGGCGACAACCGGGGCGGTGGCTTCCGCCGCGACGACCGCGGTGGCGACAACCGTGGTGGCGACAGCCGTGGTGGTGGCTTCCGTCGCGACGACCGTGGCGGCGACCGCCCGGCCTTCCGCCGTGACGACCGTCCCTCGTACCCGCCGCGCGACGACCGGCGCGACGACAACCGTGGTGGCGGGTTCCGCCGTGACGATCGCGGGGGCGACAACCGTGGTGGCGGCGGCTTCCGCCGCGACGACCGTGGCGGCGACCGCCCGGCCTTCCGCCGCGACGACAACCGTGGTGGCGGGTTCCGTGGGCGGGACGACCGTGGCGGCGACAGCCGGGGCGGGTACGGGCGCAGGGACGATCGGGGCGGCCGGGACCGCGACCGCGACCGTGGGGACCGCGCGCCGATCAGGCGGCTGCCGATCCCGCCGGAGGTCACCGGTGAGGAGATCGACCCGGACGTGCGCCAGGAGCTGATGAGCCTGCCCAAGGGGCTCGCCGAGGACGTCTCGCGCAACCTCGTCATGGTGGCCCAGCTGATCGACGAGGACCCGGAGCAGGCGTACGAGTACTCCAAGATCGCCCTGCGGCTCGCGTCCCGCGTGGCCGCCGTCCGCGAGGCCACCGGGTTCGCGGCGTACGCCACGCAGAAGTACTCCGAGGCGCTGGCCGAGTTCCGGGCCGCGCGCCGGATGAGCGGCGGGGTCGAGCTGTGGCCCGTCATGGCCGACTGCGAGCGCGGTCTCGGCCGGCCCGAGCGGGCGCTGACGATGGCCGGTGAGCCCGAGGTGCAGAAGCTCGACAAGGCCGGCCAGGTCGAGATGCGGCTGGTCGCCGCCGGCGCCCGCCGGGACCTGGGGCAGATCGACGCGGCCATCGTGACGCTGCAGAGCCCCGAGCTGGCCTCCGGTGCGGTCCACCCGTGGACCGCGCGCCTGCGGTACGCGTACGCCGACGCGCTGCTCGCCGCCGGCCGCGAGCAGGAGGCGCGGGAGTGGTTCGCCAAGGCTCTGGAGGCCGACAAGGACGGCGCCACGGACGCCTCCGACCGGCTCGCCGAAATGGACGGTGTCGAGTTCGTGGACGCGTTCGACGACTCCGAGGACTCCGACGACTCGGACGGGCCCGTGGAGGCCGACGGCTCCGAGGAGACCGGCGGCCCGCGCGAGGTGCCGGGCGACGGTGACGAGCGGGACGGCGACAAGGGCTGATCCGGTCCGGCAGTGAGAAGGGCGGCACCCCCGGGGGTGCCGCCCTTCTTCGTTTCCGGGTGTCGCGTCAGTCCAGCGCGAGGCTCCTCAGGACCAGGCCCGTCGCGGGCTTCGGGCCGAAGGAGGTCGACTTGCGGGGCATCGTGACGCCCTGGCGGGCGAGGTCCCGGACGACCTCCTCGCGTACCGGATGCAGGAGGACCGCCGTGCCGCCCCGGCGTTCCGCCTGGGCGACCGCCGCACCGGCGTCGTGGAGGTAGGAGATGTCCTCGGGGGCGTCCGGGACGTGCCAGACGTGCTCCAGGAGGGCGGAGTGCAGGACCGTCGCGTCCAGCGTGCGCCACGCCCCGGGGCGGTCCGCGCGGATCGTGCGCTCCAGGAGGGCGGGGTCCGGGCGGTCCAGGAGGTGGAAGCGGCCGTCTCCCGCGAGGAGGAAGGCGTTGCCCCCGGCCGTGGCGGTCGCGAGGGCCTCCAGGGCCACCGGCAGGGGGCCGTCGATCCGGCGCACCCGGAAGGAGCCGCCGACGGCCGCGAGGGCGGCGGCGACCGGCAGCCGGTTGAGGAGGCGGTGGATGGCACGGACCCGCAGGGGATAGCGGGCGGTGTCCACCAGGAGGACCAGGCCGTAGTTCCAGGGACCCGGCGAGGCGTGCTCCTCGCGCAGGCGCAGATAGGTGGCCCAGCGGTGGTGGCCGTCCGCGATGAGGGCCTGGTGGCGACCGAGACCGGTGGTGGCGGCGGCCTGTTCGGCCGGGTCCGTCACCGCCCAGAGGCGGTGGCGGAAGCCGTCCTCGGTGGTGGTGCAGAGCAGCGGCTCGCGCCGGACGGCGCGTTCGATCACCTCGTCCGGGCCGGCGCCCTCCTCCCCGACGTAGGTGAGGAGCAGGGGTTCGAGGTTGGCGGCGGTGGTCCGCATCAGGTCGGCGCGGTCCTCGACCACGTGCGGCATGACGTCCTCGTGGGGGAGGACGACGCCCGCCTCGGGGGGCGAGAGCTCCAGGGCGCCGATGAGCCCGCGCTGGAGGACGCCGTCGCCCCGCTGCTCGTACACGTAGAGCGCCGGGGCCGGGTCGGGGGCGAGGACGCCGTCCGCCAGCCAGCGGTCGAGGGTGACGGCGGCCTTGCGGTGGCGGATGCCGGCGGTGAGGGCCTGAGGGAGGATCAGCCGGACGATGTTGTACGGGTCCGCCGACTCCAGGTGGATCAGTCCGTCAGGTCGTACGACGACGTCGTAGGGCGGGGACGTCACGGCGGCGAGGCTGCCGACCCGTTCGGGGACGTACCGGAGGCCGCGGAACGGGGTCAGGCGCAGCCCCGCAGCGTCGGCGCGGACGTCGTCGGCCGCGTGACCTGAGGTGTTCATCTCGACATCGTATGCGGGCCGGGAGATGAGCGATGATCGGGGTAGCGGGGGGATCACAGTCGGTGAGACGAGGAGCGAGCGGTGACGGTGCGGAACGACCGGGAACGGCGGAACGACGGCGGCAGGAAGCGGCCCGGGGGCAGCGCGGCGCCGCTGAGCGGGGCGTACGACACGGCCCTCCTGGACCTGGACGGGGTCGTCTACCGGGGCGGCGTGGCCGTTCCGCACGCCGTCGAGGCGCTGGGGGCGGCCCGGGAGGACGGGATGCGCCTCGCGTACGTCACCAACAACGCGCTGCGGACGCCCGACGCCGTCGCGGCGCACCTCACGGAGCTGGGCGTGCCGGCGGAGGCCGGGGACGTGGTCACCTCGGCGCAGGCCGTCGCCCGGCTGATCGCGGACGAGGTGCCGGAAGGGTCGCGGGTGCTGCTCATCGGCGGCGAGGGGCTCGCGGTGGCGCTGCGCGAACGGGGGCTCGTGCCGGTGGAGTCGGCGGACGACGACCCGGCGGCGGTCGTGCAGGGGTACGGGGGGCCCGAGCTGCCGTGGAAGAGGTTCGCGGAGGCGGCCTACGCGGTGGGTCGGGGCGTGCCGTGGTACGCCTCGAACACGGACCTGACGATCCCCGCCGCGCGGGGGATCGGGCCCGGGAACGGGGCGGCCGTGGAGGTCGTACGGATCGCGACGGGGGGCAGGTTCGAGCCGAAGGCGGCGGGGAAGCCGCTGCCGCCGATGCACCGGGAGACGGTCCTCCGGACCGGGGCGGAGCGGCCGCTGGTCGTCGGGGACCGGCTGGACACGGACATCGAGGGCGCGTTCAACGGAGGGGTGGACTCGCTGCTCGTCCTCACCGGGGTGACGGACGTGCCCCAGCTCCTCGCGGCCGTGCCCGAGCACCGTCCGACGTATGTGGCGGCCGACCTGCGGGGGTTGCTCGTGGGGCAGCCGGAGGTGGTCGCGGACGGGGCCGGGGGATTCGTCTGCGGGGGCTGGCGGGCGTCGGTCGAGGGGGGCGCGCTGGTGCTCGACGGGAAGCCGGGGGAGGGCTCCGGCGCGGTGGACGCGATGGACGCGGTACGGGCCCTGTGCGGGGCCGCCTGGACGGCGGCGGACGCGGGCGCGGGTGTGCCGGTCGTGGGGGAGGCGCTCGCGCGGCTGGAGCTGTGAGGGGCGGTGGGCCGGGAAGCGGTGGGGTCGGCGGTCGGCGGGCCGTGGCCGGTGGCCGGCGGGACGAGCCGCCGGGTGGCGGGACGGGCCGCCGGGACCCGGCAGAGGAGCCGAGAAGTTGGGTAGGCTAACCTAACTTCGCTTGGGTCGGGGCCGTCGTCCGGCACGATCGCGGACGAGGACGACGGGAGTCACGGGCATGGACGGTCGGCAGGGGCAGCGCCTGAGCGCGGAGGCGGTCACGCTGGCGTACGAGCAGCGGGTCATCGCCCGCGACCTGTCCGTCGAGATCCCCGACCACTCCTTCACCGTCATCGTCGGGCCGAACGCCTGCGGCAAGTCCACCCTGTTGCGCGCCCTCTCCCGGATGCTGAGGCCGAGCGAGGGGCGCGTCCTGCTCGACGGGCAGTCGATCCAGACCATGCCGGCCAAGAAGGTCGCCAAGACCCTCGGCCTGCTGCCCCAGACCTCGGTCGCGCCCGACGGCATCACCGTCTCGGACCTCGTCGCCCGGGGCCGCTATCCGCACCAGGGGCTGCTGCGCCAGTGGTCCCCCGAGGACGAGCGGATCACGCGGGAGTCGATGGAGGCGACCGGGGTCGCGGAGCTGGCCGACCGGTACGTGGACGAGCTCTCCGGGGGGCAGCGCCAGCGCGTCTGGATCGCCATGGCGCTCGCCCAGCAGACCCCGCTGCTCCTGCTCGACGAGCCGACGACGTACCTCGACATCCAGCACCAGATCGACGTCCTCGACCTGTGCGCCGAGCTGCACGAGACGCAGGGCCGCACGCTCGTCGCCGTCCTCCACGACCTGAACCACGCGGCCCGGTACGCGACCCACCTCATCGCCGTCCGCGCCGGCGAGGTGGTCGCCGAGGGGCCGCCGTCCGAGGTCGTGACCGCCGAGCTGGTCGAGCGGGTCTTCGGGCTCCGCTGCCGGGTCATCGAGGACCCGGAGACGGGGACGCCCCTGGTCGTGCCGGCCGGTCGGAAGGCGCGGGCCGCGTCGCGGTGACGGGACCGCGAGGCCGTGGGGGAGGCGCGGACCCGCGGGCTACAGGAGCGAGCGGAGGCGCAGGAGGTCGCGGAAGCCGGCCTCCAGCCGGACCCGGCCCGAGGCCCACGCCTTCGCGAAGTTCAGCCGGCCGCCCACCATCGCCACCAGGTCGTCGCTCTCCATCGCCAGCCGGATCTGCGCCTTCGCCGGCGGCGGGCCCTCCACCGTGGAGTCGACCTCGATCCGGCCGCCCGCGAGGCGGCCCGTGAAGGTCGTGTCCAGGTCGGTGACGTGGCAGCTCAGGGTGCGGTCGAGCGCGGCCGCGCCGCGCACGCCGCCCTCGGCCCGCGCGAGGTTGCCGGAAAGTCTGTCCAGTGCGTCGCGGCACTCGGTGATCGTCGCCATCGCCGTCGACGGTACCCCAGGGCTTCGCGGTAGCGTCGGGGCATGAGCGACGTGATGCCGGAACCGGGGCCCGTGACGGACGGCGGGGTGACGGGACCGGCCGGTGGCGGGCCCGCCGGCCGGGCACCGGAGGAGGTCCCCGACGGGACCCCTCCCCGGGCCCCCGCCGAGGCGCCCGACGAGTCCCGCGCCGAAGCGGCCCGGGCGGAACCCGCCGGAACGGCCGACGAGCCGCCGGAGCCCGCCGCCGCGCCGCTCGGGATCGACCGGGAGCCGACCGGCCACGCCGCCGTCGACGCCCGCCTCGCGCGTCTCGCCGAGATCGACCGCCTTCCGGCGGACCGGCACCTGGAGGTGTACGAGGATGTACACCGTGGACTGCGCGACGAACTGACCTCGCTCGACGCGCGGCCCGCCCCCCATCCGCACGAAAACAGGAGCTGAACAGAACGTGGCAGGAGTGGCACGCCGCCGTCTCGACGCCGAGCTGGTGCGGCGCAAGCTCGCGCGCTCGCGGGAGCACGCCGGCCAGCTGATCGCCGCGGGCCGGGTGACCGTCGGCAAGACCGTCGCCACCAAGCCCGCCACCCAGGTCGAGACCGCCGCGGCCATCGTCGTCGCCCGGGACGAGTCCGACCCCGACTACGTCTCGCGCGGCGGCCACAAGCTCGCCGGGGCCTTCGCGGCCTTCGTGCCCCGGGGACTCGTGGTCGAGGGGCGGCGCGCCCTCGACGCCGGTGCCTCCACCGGCGGCTTCACGGACGTCCTGCTGCGCGCGGGCGCCGCCCACGTCGTCGCCGTCGACGTCGGCTACGGGCAGCTCGCCTGGTCGCTGCGGAGCGACGAACGGGTCACCGTCAAGGACCGCACGAACGTGCGCGAGCTGACGCTCGACGCGCTCGACGGGGTTCCCGTCGACCTCGTCGTCGGCGACCTGTCCTTCATTCCGCTCGGCCTCGTCCTGCCCGCCCTGGCGGCCTGCACGGCACCCGGCGCCGACCTCGTCCTCATGGTCAAGCCGCAGTTCGAGGTGGGCAGGGAGCGGCTCGGCACGGGCGGCGTCGTCCGGTCCGCCGAACTCCGCGCCGACGCCGTGAAGAACGTGGCCCGGCAGGCCGGCGACCTCGGACTCGGCGTCCTCGGCGTCACCGCCAGCCCGCTGCCCGGTCCGTCCGGCAACGTCGAGTACTTTCTGTGGCTGCGGGCAGGGGCGCCCGCGCTGGATCCGGCGGACGTCGACCGCGCCGTGGCGGAAGGACCTCGTTGACCTCAACGGCAGCACCATCAGAGACCGCACCGCGTACCGTGTTCCTGCTCGCGCACACCGGGCGGCCCGCCGCCGTGCGCAGCGCCGAGCGGGTCGTCCAGGGGCTGTTGCGCTCCGGCATCGGCGTCCGCGTCCTGGCGGCCGAGGCGGCGGACCTGCCGCTGCCGCCCTCCGTGGAGAAGGTGCCCGAGGCGTGCTCCGACGCGATCGACGACTGCGAACTCCTCGTCGTCCTCGGCGGTGACGGCACCCTGCTGCGCGGCGCCGAACTCTCCCGCGCCTCCGGGGTGCCGATGCTCGGCGTCAACCTGGGGCGGGTGGGCTTCCTCGCGGAGGCCGAACGCGACGACCTCGACCAGGTCGTGGAACGGGTCGTCACCCGGGACTACGAGGTCGAGGAACGGATGACCCTCGACGTCACCGTGTACCAGAACGGCGACGTCCTGCACCGCGACTGGGCCCTCAACGAGGCGGCCGTGCAGAAGGTGTCCCCGGAACGGATGCTGGAGGTCGTGCTCGCGATCGACGGCCGCCCGGTGACCGGCTTCGGCTGCGACGGGGTGATCTGCGCGACACCGACGGGCTCCACCGCGTACGCCTTCTCGGCGGGCGGGCCGGTGATCTGGCCCGAGGTCGAGGCGCTGCTCATGGTCCCTATCGGGGCGCACGCCCTCTTCGCCAAACCGCTGGTGACCACCCCGGAGTCGGTGCTCGCGGTCGAGGTCGAGCCGCACACCCCGGACGGGGTGCTGTGGTGCGACGGGAGGCGGACGGTGGAACTGCCCGCCGGCGCGCGGGTCGAGGTCCGGCGGGGTGCCGTGCCGGTCCGGCTCGCCCGGCTGCACCACGCCTCCTTCACGGACCGGCTCGTCGCCAAGTTCGCCCTCCCGGTGTCGGGATGGCGGGGCGCGCCGCGCTGACCGGACTCTCCGTCCCGGCGCCGTGCGGGCCGCCCCGGCCGGCCGGAGCACCGCCCCGGCCGGCCTCCTCCTCCCGGTGCCCGGCGCCCGAACGAGCGGCGCGCCGGGAGGTCACGGCCGGGCCGATGTCGCATCGGACCAGGGAAACCTCGTATGGTCTGGGGCGTGCTGGAGGAGATGCGGATACGGTCGCTCGGAGTCATCGACGACGCTGTGGTCGAGCTGTCGCCCGGCTTCACCGCGGTGACCGGTGAGACCGGTGCGGGCAAGACCATGGTCGTGACCAGCCTGGGGCTGCTGCTCGGCGGCCGGGCGGACCCGGCGCTCGTACGGATCGGCGCGGCCTCGGCCGTGGTCGAGGGGCGGATCAGCGTGCCCCCGGGCACACCGGCCGCCCTGCGCGCGGAGGAGGCCGGGGCGGAGCTGGACGAGGGTGCCCTGCTCGTCAGCCGTACGGTCTCGGCCGAGGGGCGCTCCCGGGCCCACCTCGGCGGGCGTTCCGTACCCGTCGGGCTGCTCGCCGAACTCGCCGACGAACTCGTGGCCGTCCACGGCCAGACCGACCAGCAGGGCCTGCTCAAGCCCGCCCGGCAGCGCGGCGCGCTCGACCGGTACGCGGGCGCGGCCGTCTCCGGACCGCTCGCCGCCTACGGCGAGGCGTACCGGCGGCTGCGGGCGGTCACCGCCGAGCTGGACGAGATCACCACCCGGGCCGCGGAACGCGCCCAGGAGGCCGATCTGCTGCGCTTCGGGCTCGACGAGATCGAGGCCGTCGCCCCGCTGCCGGGGGAGGACGCCGAACTGGCGGCCGAGGCCGACCGGCTCGGACACGCCGAGGCCCTGGCCTCCGCCGCCGCGCTCGCGCACGGCGCGCTCGCGGGCTCCCCCGAGGACCCCGAGTCCGTCGACGCGACCACGCTCGTCGCGGGCGCGGGCCGGGCCCTGGAGGCCGTACGGTCGCACGACCCGGCGCTCGCCGCGCTCGCCGACCGGATGGGGGAGATCTCCATCCTGCTCGCGGACGTGGCGACCGAGCTGGCCGGGTACGCCGACGACCTGGACGCCGATCCGCTGCGGCTCGCCGCCGTCGAGGAGCGGCGCGCGGCCCTCACGCAGCTGATCCGCAAGTACGGGGACGGGGAGGGCACCGGCGCCGTCCTGGCCTGGGCGGAGGAGAGCGCCGCCCGGCTCGGCGAACTGGACGACGACGGCGGCCGGATCGAGGAGCTGACCGCCGAGCGGGACCGGCTGCGCGACGAGCTGTCGGCGCTCGCGCAGCGGCTCACCGACGCGCGCACGGAGGCGGCGGACCGGTTCGCCGCCGCCGTCACCGCCGAACTCGCCTCGCTGGCCATGCCGCACGCGCGCGTGTCCTTCGACATCCGGCAGACCGAGGACCCCGAGGGGGTCGAGGTCGGCGGCCGGCGGGTCGCGTACGGGCCGACCGGCGCCGACGAGGTCGAGCTGCTGCTCGCCCCGCACCCCGGCGCCCCGCCCCGGCCGATCGCCAAGGGCGCGTCCGGCGGTGAGCTGTCCCGGGTGATGCTGGCCGTGGAGGTCGTCTTCGCCGGGGTCGATCCGGTGCCGACGTACCTCTTCGACGAGGTGGACGCGGGCGTCGGCGGCAAGGCGGCCGTCGAGATCGGCCGCCGTCTCGCCAGGCTCGCCAGGACGGCCCAGGTCGTCGTGGTCACCCACCTCCCGCAGGTCGCGGCCTTCGCCGACCGCCAGCTGCTGGTGGAGAAGACCCACGACGGTTCGGTGACCCGCTCCGGCGTCACCGTCCTGGAGGGCGAGGAGCGGATCAGGGAGCTGTCCCGGATGCTCGCCGGGCAGGAGGACTCCGAGACGGCCCGGGCCCACGCGGAGGAACTGCTCGCGGCGGCGCGGGCGGACGGGTGAGGCGCCTCGCCTCCTTCGCCGCGGCCGCCGGGGCGACCCGGGCCGTGTACGAGGGGCTGCGGCGGCTCCCGCCCGGCGCGCGGCGGGTCCGGACGAACCACGCGGGGCGGGAGGTCGACCTGTGCGCCGGGTCCGCCGTCGCCCTCGGGGCGGCGGCCGGGAGCGGCAGCGGGCCCGTCGCGTTCGCCGTGCTCGTCGCGGGGGCGTGCGGGGCCTACGACGACGCGAGGGGGGACCACCGGCGCGGTTTCCGGGCGCATGCCGCGGCGCTGCGGGACGGCGAGGTGACCAGTGGGGCCGTCAAGCTCCTCGGGATCGGGGCCGCCTCGCTGGTGGCCGGGGCGCTCCTCAAGGAGAGGCCGCTCGACAAGGTCCTCGCCGGGATCGTCGTCGCGGGCAGCGCCCATCTGGTGAACCTCGTGGACGTGCGGCCCGGGCGCGCCGGTCTGGCGGTGCTCGCGCTCGGACTGCCCGGCCTGCCCGGCGGCCCGCTCGCCGCGGCCCCCATGGGCGCCGCCGCCGCGGTCCTCGGGGACGACCTCGCCGAGCGGACCATGCTCGGCGACGCGGGCGCCCACGCGCTCGGCGCCGCCGTCGGCGGCGCGATCGCCGCCGGGAACGGGCGGTTCGGGCTCGCGGCGCACGCGGCCGGGCTCGTCGCCGCGGCCGTGTGGGGGGAGCGCGCGGCTTCCTCGTGCGCTCGCTCGGGCGGGTGAACCCGGGGCGCGAGACCCGTCGGCGTACGCCCTCCGTACAGGGGAACGACGGCACTTGAGTGCCGGAACGCGCGTACGGTCGGGAGCGCGAACTGGCATTCTTGGGGGCGTGACACAGCTCCGTACGGTCCAGGTGTTGGGCGGGGGCGGCGCGGGCAGCAGCGCTCACGTCCGATCACTCGCCGCGGGGCTGGTGGCGAGGGGCGTGCGGGTGACCGTGTGCGCCCCTCCCGCGCTCGACCGCGCCCATGACTACCCGGGGACCGGCGCCCGCTTCGTGCCGCTGCCCCGCCTCGGCGACCCCGCCGCCGTCACCGCGCTCCGCAACGCCTTCGTCGGCGCGGACGTGGTCCACGCGCACGGGCTCCACGCCTCCGTGCGGGCCGCGCTCGCGCTCTCCGGCGGGCCGGGGGTCCCCCTCGTGACGACCTGGCACACCCGGAGCCACGCGGACGGGGCGCGGGCCGGGCTCGTCCGGCTCCTCGAACGCCGGACCGCGCGGGCCGCCCGCGTCGTCCTCGCCACCTCCTCCGAACTGGTCGACCGGGCCCGGCGGCGCGGCGCCCGCGACGCCCGCCTCGCCCTTATCGCCGTGCCCGCCGCGCACGGGCCCGTCTGCCTCCACGACGGCAAGGTGCGTGCCGAACTCGGCGCCGTCGACCGCCCGTTGCTGGTGACGGTCGGGGCGCTGGAACGGGGCCGGGGCCACCGGACGCTGCTCGACGCGGCCCGGGAGTGGCGGGACCTCGACCCCCAGCCGCTCCTCGTGATCGCCGGGGAGGGGCGCGAACGGGCACACCTCCGGCGGCGGATCGCCGGCGAGGACCTTCCGGTACGGCTGCTCGGGCACCGCGAGGACGTCGCGGAACTGCTGGCGGCGGCGGACGTCGCCGTCCTCCCGTCCCGCTGGGAGGCCCGCTCCCCGCTCGCCCAGGAGGCGCTGGGGCTCGGCGTGCCGCTCGTCGCGACGGCGGTGGGCGGCCTCCCGGAACTCGTCGGTGACGCGGCGGAGTTGGTGCCGTACGGGGACGCGGGGGCGCTCGCGGCGGCGGTGCGGGGGCTCCTGGAGGACGCGGACCGGCGGATGGACCTGGCGGCGGCCGGCCGGACGCAGGCGGGGACGTGGCCGACCGAGGACGACACGGTGGCCCACGTGCTCAGCGTGTACGACGAACTGGCGGGGCGGTGACGGAGGGCGCCGCCGCCCTCACGGCGTGAGGCGACGGGCCCTGAGGGCCAGGGAGAGGGCCAGGACGGTCTGGGGGTCGTCCAGGTCGGTGCCCAGGAGTTCGGAGATGCGGGCCAGCCGGTTGTAGAGGGTCTGGCGGTTGAGGTGCAGCTCGCGGGCGGTCTCCGCCTTGCGGCCCGCGTGGGCCAGATACGTCTCCAGGGTGGGCAGGAGCGGCGGCCGGGAGGTGCGGTCGTGCTCCCGCAGGGGGCCGATCGCCCGGTCCACGAAGGCCGCGAGCACCGTGTCCCCGTGCAGGTGCAGTCGCCACAGGAGCAGGTCGATGTCGAGGCGCCGCGCGTCGTACCAGGGCCGGTCCGACAGTCCCTGCGCCGCCGTCGCCGTCTCCGCCGCGTGCCGCAGGCCCGCCGAGGCCGCCGCCCACCCTCCGGCGACGCCCACCACGACCACCGGCGGGTGCGCCCCGGCCCGTTCCAGGCCCGCCCGGCCCACGCCCGCGCGCAGGGCCGCCGCGACCCGGTCCGCGACCGCCGTGCGCTCCGTCTCCGAGCGCAGCCCGAGGAGGAGGGGGACCAGGCCCTCGACCGGGCGGACGCCCAGGAGGACGGGGACGCCGACGGAGGAGAGCTCCTCCAGGACCGCGCGGGCGAGCAGCGCCCAGCTGCCGGCCGGGGAGAGTTCGGGCGCCAGGCGCATCACCACCGGCAGGAGCGGGCCGTCCCCCGGCCGGAAGCCGAGGACCCGGGCCTGGGCCGGGGCGTCCTCGGCGCCGATCGCGCCCTCCGCCAGGTCCGTCAGGAAGTCGCCCCGGCCGCGCGCGGCCAGCTCCTCCTCCTGCCGGGCCTGCATGAGGACGACCGCGAGGAGCCCGGCCGCCCGCTCGGCCGCCATCCGGTGGACGGGGGAGAGGGCGCCGGAGACCGCGGAGAGCACCAGACGGGCCCGTACCGAACCCGTACCGGGGCCGCCGCCGGGCACGTCGACCAGGACCGTCCCGGCGGGCGGGCCGGACTCGCGGGCCGTCCGCCCGCCGCGCAGGCCGTCCCACACCTGGAGCGGATCGGCGGGCGCGGGCCCGGCGCCCGCCGCGTACAGGAGCCGGCCGTCGGCGGTCTCCAGGAAGACCGGGTTGGCGGCGAAGCCGGAGAGGACGCGCAGCACCTGCGGGACCCCGCCGCCGCCGAGGAGGGCCTCCGTGCACTGCCGGTGGACCTCCTCGGCCTGCCGCTGGAGGGCGTAGTGGCCGTTGACGATCTCGGTGTGGATCTCCTCGGTCACCGCCACGAACGGCACCTCGCGGTGCAGTTGCACCAGCGGCAGGCCCGCCGTCCGCGCGGCCTCCACGATCGCCGCCGGCAGCCGGGCGAAGCGCGGCCCCAGCTCCACCACGAGCGCCGCGATGCCCCGGTCGGCGAGCCGCCGCACGAAGGCCCGCTGCTCGGCCGGCCGGGTGCCCAGGCCGAGGCCCGTGGTCAGCAGCAGCTCGCCGCCCTTGAGCAGCGACGCGATGTTCGGCACCTCGCCCGCGTGCACCCAGCGCACCGTGCGGTGCAGCCGGTCCGCGCAGGCGACCACCTCCGGAAGCCCGCCGCGCAGGCCCGGGAGTTCGAGCGCCCGCCGCACGGTGATCCCGTCCTGGTTGTCCATGGCCCCGGACGCTACCCGCGTCCCCGTTCCGGCGACATCACCCGGGGGTCACGGGACCGTACGGCCGGGGCGGCGGGACGGCAACTCGGCGTCTCCGGGAGGCGGTTGCGCGGGCACACGACGAGTGTGACCCGCGTCACTCCCGACCCGCCGTCGCCGACGGGCCGGGCCGGCCGCGCCCGGCCGACGCGCCGCCCGCCCGGGGCCGCGGGGCGCCCTCAGCCGCCGTACGCGCCGCTGGCCGTCAGCCGCAGGGCGGTGTCGATCAGGGGAACGTGGCTGAACGCCTGCGGGAAGTTGCCTACCTGGCGCTGGAGCACCGGGTCCCACTCCTCCGCGAGCAGACCGAGGTCGTTGCGGAGCGAGAGCAGCTTCTCGAAGAGGGTGCGGGCCTCGTCCACGCGGCCGATCATCGCCAGGTCGTCGGCCAGCCAGAAGGAGCACGCCAGGAACGCGCCCTCGTCGCCCGCCAGGCCGTCCACACCGGCGTCCTCGCCGGCCGTGGGGTAGCGCAGCACGAAGCCGTCCTCGGTGGACAGCTCCCGCTGGATCGCCTCGATCGTGCCGATGACCCGCTTGTCGTCCGGCGGCAGGAAGCCCATCTGCGGGATCAGCAGCAGCGAGGCGTCCAGCTCCTTGGAGCCGTACGACTGCGTGAAGGTGTTCCGCTCCTTGTCGTAACCCTTCTCGCAGACGTCCCGGTGGATCTCGTCGCGCAGCTCGCGCCAGCGCTCCAGCGGGCCGTCGGCGTCCCCGGACTCGATGAGCTTGATCGTGCGGTCCACGGCCACCCAGGCCATCACCTTGGAGTGCACGAAGTGCCGGCGCGGGCCGCGGACCTCCCAGATGCCCTCGTCGGGCTGGTTCCAGTTCTTCTCCAGGTACTCGATCAGCTTGAGCTGGAGCAGGGAGGCGTAGTCGTTGCGGGACAGACCGGTCATGTGCGCCAGGTGCAGGGCCTCGGTGACCTCGCCGTACACGTCCAGCTGGAGCTGGTTCGCGGCGCCGTTGCCGACCCGGACCGGGGTGGAACCCTCGTACCCCGGCAGCCAGTCCAGCTCCGCCTCGCCCAGCTCCCGCTCGCCCGCGATGCCGTACATGATCTGGAGGTTCTCCGGGTCGCCCGCGACCGCGCGGAGCAGCCAGTCCCGCCAGGCGCGGGCCTCCTCGCGGTAGCCGGTGCGCAGCATCGAGGAGAGGGTGATGGCCGCGTCCCGCAGCCAGGTGTAGCGGTAGTCCCAGTTCCGCACGCCGCCGATCTCCTCGGGCAGCGAGGTGGTCGGGGCGGCGACGATCCCGCCGGTCGGCGCGTACGTCAGCGCCTTCAGGGTGATCAGGGAGCGGACCACCGCCTCCCGGTAGGGGCCGTGGTACGTGCAGTGGTCGACCCACTCGCTCCAGAAGCCGACGGTCGCCTCCAGGGCGCCCTCGGGGTCCGGCAGCGCCGGCGGCTCCTTGTGCGAGGGCTGCCAGGAGAGGGTCAGGGCCACCCGCTCCCCGGGGGAGACGGTGAACTCGGAGTACGTGGTGAGGTCCTCGCCGTGGGTCTCCGCCTCGGTGTCCAGCCACACCGAGTCGGGTCCGGCGACCGCGACCGTGCGCTCGCCGACCTTGTGCACCCAGGGCACGATCCGGCCGTAGCTGAACCGCATCCGCAGCGCGGACCGCACGGGGACCCGGCCGCTGACGCCCTCCACGATCCGGATCAGCTGCGGCGCGCCGTCGCGCGGGGGCATGAAGTCGGTCACCCGGACCGTGCCGCGCGGGGTGTCCCACTCGGACTCCAGGACGAGCGAGTCGCCCCGGTAGCGGCGCCGGTCGGCGGGGGCCGGCTCGGCGTCCTCGGGGCCCGCGGGGCCCACCCGCCAGAACCCGTGTTCCTCGGTGCCGAGGAGCCCCGCGAAGATCGCGTGCGAGTCGAAGCGGGGCAGGCAGAGCCAGTCCACGCTGCCGTCCCGGCAGACCAGGGCAGCGGTCTGCATGTCTCCGATGAGTGCGTAATCCTCGATGCGCCCGGCCACGTGCTTCACTCCAGTCGAACGGCCATGTCCGCCCCTCGGGGCGCTTGCTCCGGATGCGGGCCGGTGGCCGGCCCGCTCTGTCCGAGTGTGTCAGCGGTCGGGGGTCTTCGGCGGACCCCGGCCCGGGACGGTCGTGCTTCCCGGGCGCCCGGCCCCGGACGAGGGTGGCGGCGCCGTCGGTCGGCCGGCTCGGAAGGCCGGTCCGAGCAGGATACGTCGAGCCGCCCACCGCCCGGTGGGCAAGCCCGCGACAGCCTTGCTCCGATCAGGTGAACACCCCTTTCCCCGGGCCGGTGGGAGGCGGTTCCGACGGTCGCGTCGCCGTCCGTGAACGGCCGGCTCCCGCGTGTGGCCGGAAGCGGTCTCCCCATGTCGCTGATACCCTGGTACCCCGTGGACCGGTGGGAAACGGCGAGAGCCGAGGACCCCGAAACCGCAGCGACGGCACCCCCCGATTCTTCCGGAGGGGGCGCCGGTACGCACCTCCAGAACGCGACCACGGGAGCCCCCTCTTGGCGATGCCGCCCAACACCACGACGACCAAGCACATCTTCGTCACCGGGGGTGTCGCCTCCTCCCTCGGCAAGGGCCTCACCGCCTCCAGCCTGGGTGCGCTCCTCAAGGCGCGGGGCCTGCGGGTCACGATGCAGAAGCTCGACCCGTACCTCAACGTCGACCCCGGCACGATGAACCCGTTCCAGCACGGCGAGGTGTTCGTCACCAACGACGGCGCCGAGACCGACCTGGACATCGGCCACTACGAGCGCTTCCTCGACGTCGACCTCGACGGCTCGGCCAACGTCACCACCGGCCAGGTGTACTCGCAGGTCATCGCCAAGGAGCGGCGCGGCGAGTACCTGGGCGACACCGTGCAGGTCATTCCGCACATCACCAACGAGATCAAGTCCCGCATCCGCCGCATGGCGACCGACGACGTGGACGTGGTCATCACCGAGGTCGGCGGCACCGTCGGCGACATCGAGTCCCTGCCGTTCCTGGAGACCGTGCGCCAGGTCCGCCACGAGGTCGGCCGCGACAACGTCTTCGTCGTGCACATCTCGCTGCTGCCCTACATCGGCCCGTCCGGCGAGCTGAAGACCAAGCCGACCCAGCACTCGGTCGCCGCCCTGCGCAACATCGGCATCCAGCCCGACGCGATCGTGCTGCGCGCCGACCGCGAGGTCCCCACCGCCATCAAGCGCAAGATCTCGCTGATGTGCGACGTGGACGAGGCCGCCGTGGTCGCCGCCATCGACGCCAAGTCGATCTACGACATCCCGAAGGTGCTGCACACCGAGGGCCTGGACGCCTACGTCGTCCGCAAGCTCGACCTGCCCTTCCGCGACGTGGACTGGACCGTCTGGGAGGACCTCCTGGACCGCGTCCACAACCCGGAGCACGAGGTCACCGTCGCGCTCGTCGGCAAGTACATCGACCTGCCCGACGCCTACCTCTCGGTCACCGAGGCCATGCGGGCCGGCGGCTTCGCCAACAAGGCCCGGGTCAAGGTGAAGTGGGTCACCTCCGACGAGTGCAAGACCCCGGCCGGCGCCGAGAAGCAGCTCGGCGACGTCGACGCGATCCTCGTCCCCGGCGGCTTCGGCGACCGGGGCGTGAGCGGCAAGGTCGGCGCGATCCGGTACGCCCGCGAGCACAAGGTGCCGCTGCTCGGGATCTGCCTGGGCCTCCAGTGCATCGTCATCGAGGCGGCGCGGAACCTGGCCGGCATCCCCGAGGCCAACTCCACCGAGTTCGACCCGGCCACCGCGCACCCCGTCGTCTCCACGATGGAGGAGCAGCTCGCGTACGTCGAGGGCGCCGGCGACCTGGGCGGGACGATGCGCCTGGGCCTGTACCCGGCGAAGCTCGCCGAGGGCTCGATCGTCCGCGAGGTCTACGGCGACGAGCCGTACGTGGAGGAGCGCCACCGCCACCGCTACGAGGTGAACAACGCCTACCGCGCGGAGCTGGAGAAGAAGGCCGGTCTGGTCTTCTCCGGCACATCCCCGGACAACAAGCTCGTCGAGTACGTCGAGTACCCGCGCGAGGTCCACCCCTACCTGGTCGCCACCCAGGCGCACCCGGAGCTCCGCTCCCGCCCGACCCGCCCGCACCCGCTCTTCGCGGGCCTGGTCAAGGCGGCCGTCGAGCGCAAGACGGGCAAGCCGGCCGGGTGACCGGCGCACCGGTCCCGCGGCGTTAACGTTGCCGGGGCACGGGTCCTCCGGATCCGTGCCCCGGCTTTCGTGTGTTCGTGCAGATGTACGCGTGTTCGCGTACGGGAGGACGGCTATGGAGTTGCAGGACACCCCGCAGGAGTGGAAGGTCGTCGAGACGGCGACCCCGTTCCGGGGGAAGAAGACGAGCGTCCGTACGGACGACGTGGTCATGCCGGACGGCACGGTCGCGCGCCGCGACTACCAGGTGCACCCCGGTTCGGTGGCCGTCCTGGCCCTGGACGGTGAGGACCGGGTCCTCCTGATCAAGCAGTACCGGCACCCGGTGCGGCAGAAGCTCTGGGAGATCCCGGCCGGGCTCCTCGACGTGCCCGGGGAGAACCCGCTGCACGCGGCCCGGCGCGAGCTGTACGAGGAGGCGCACGTCGAGGCCGGCGACTGGCGGGTCCTGACCGACGTCTACACCTCGCCGGGCGGCTGCGACGAGGCCGTGCGGATCTTCCTCGCGCGGGACCTCGCGGAGGCGGAGGGGGACCGCTTCGAGGTCGCCGAGGAGGAGGCCGACATGGAGACGGCGCGGGTGCCGCTCGCGGACCTCGTGCGGGGCGTCCTCGCGGGCGAGCTGCACAACAACTGCCTGGTCGTGGGGGTCCTCGCGCTGGCCGCCGCCCGCGCGGGCGAGGGCCTGGACGCGCTCCGTCCCGCGGACGCGCCGTGGCCGGCGCGGCCGTTCGCCTCGTAGCCCGTTTCCGTCCGCCACGGGAGCGATCCGGTCTGAAGATCTGCTGATCCGATCGGGGGACGTGCCCGCCCTGCTCCACCGGGGACGGGCCCCGCCCTGAACTACGCTCGGAAACGCCCGTGTGGAGCCCCTCGCGGGATCGGCTCGTGCGCAGGTGGACGGGAGCGTGGCCCGTGACGGATCAGGCGGTGGCGACGGCCGGCAGCCGGCGGTTCTTCGGCCGGCAGCGCGAGTTGAAGGCCCTGCGCGCCGACATCGAGCGGACCGGCCTCGACACCCTCACCGGCCGCAAGGCGCCCCGTGCCCGGGTCCTGCTCGTCGCCGGCAGGCCCGGCTCCGGACGCACCGCCCTCGCCGAGGAGCTGGCCGCCGGGGTCGCCGACCGGTACCCCGACGGGATCGTCCGCGCCCGGCTCACCGAGCCCGGCGGGGCGCCCGTCCCCGTGGCCCGGGCCGCGCAGGAGCTCCTGGCCGCGCTCGGGGTCCCCGAGCCCCCCGGCGCCGCCGAGGACGAGCTGACCGAACTGGTCCGCGGCGCCTTCGCCGGTCGCCGGGCCGTCCTGATCCTGGACGACGCCGTCGACGCGGAGCAGGCGGACCCGCTCATCCCCGACGAGCCAGGAACCCTGGTGATCGGCGTCTCCGGGGGACCGCTCACCGGCATCCCCGACGTGCGGCCCTGCACCCTCGGCGGACTCGACCCCAAGTCCGCCATCGAACTGCTCAGCGCCTTCACCGGCTCCGTCCGCATCACCGTCGACCCGCAGGCCGCCGAGACCCTCGTGGAGGAGTGCGGAGGGCTGCCCGCCGCCGTCGTCCTCGCCGGCGGCTGGCTCTCCACCCACCCCAAGACGTCCGTCGCCGACCTCGCCAAGCGGCTGCGCGCGTCGAGCGGCGACCCCCTCGTCCGGGCCTTCCGCCTCGCCCACGAGGCGCTGCCCCCCACCGCCGCGCGGATACTGCGATTCCTCGCGCTCGCCCCGCTCGGCCGGGCCGACGCGCACACCGCCTCCGCCCTGGCCGGCTGCTCGGTCTCGGCCGCCGCCACCACGCTCGCCGACTTCGCCGCCCTGGGGCTCGTCTCCGCGGGCGAGGACGGGCAGTACGAGGTGCGCGCCCACCTCGTCCCCCTCCTCCGCGCCCGGCTGGAGGAGTGCGACCGGCCCTCCGAGGTGCAGCTCGCCCGGGCCCGCATGCTGGAGCGGACCGTACGGCTCCTCCAGTCCTGCCGCGCGGTCACCGAGCCCGAGGGCTCGCCCGCCCGCAGGAAGCTGGCCGGACTGCCGCGCGCCCTGCGCTTCCCGACCGCCGCCGCCGGGGCCGCCTGGCTGGAGACCCGGCGGCCCGTGCTGCTCGCCTCCGCCCGCCTCGCCGTCGCCGACGGGGAGCTGGACACCCTGGCCCGGCGCCTGATCGCCTCCCTGGTCAAGGCGCTCGCCGCGCACCGCGGGGCCGAGGCCGCCGCCCCCGAGCTGTACGGCCTGCACCGGCTCGTCCTGGACGTGGCCGAGCGGCGCGGACTGCACCGGGAGCGGGCCGCGGCCCTGCTCAACCTGGCCGACCTCGATGCCCGCACCGGAAGGACGAAGGACGCTCTTCTGCGATATCGGTTGGCATTGGAGGCCGGACGCGCAGCAAATGATCCGTATGCGACCGGTCGGGCGATGGAATCCGTAGGTGGCTCCTACCAGGAGCTGGGGGACTGGCAGCGGGCCGGCGACTGGTACGGCCGGGCGCTCGCCCAGCGCCTCGCCCGGGACGAGCGCGCCGACCAGGCCCGGCTCTACGCCCGCCTCGGCGCCGTGCAGACCTACGCGGGCCGGTACGGGGAGGCGCTGCGGAACTGGCGGGCCGCCGCCGCCGGCTACCGCAGGCTCTCCGATCTTCCGGGCTACGCAAGGGCGTTGAGCGAGGCGGCCCGCGTCCAGGAGTACGCCGGACGGCCCGAGGAGTCCCTGCGGACCTGCGAGGAGGCGGTGGAGTGGGCCCGCCGGGCCCAGGACGTCCGGCTCCAGGCGGCGCTCCGGCTGCGCCTCGCGGACACCCTCGACCGGCTCGGGGACCCGGCCGCCGCCCGGCTGCACCGGGCCGGAGCGGAGAGACTGCTGGAAACCGCGCCGCCTGCCTACGAAATCCGCAGTGGTCTCATCGAAGATTGATACTTTGAAAGGCTAGACAGCGGTACCTCCTTCATTAGACTGGTCGAGCCGCGTTCCCACGTGGTCTGCCCCGGTGTGCCGTCATGCCTCCGGGTATGTATCGCAGTGCGCCAGTTATCCCCCTGATTCAAGGACCGTGATCGACGATGAAGGTCGGCATCCCCCGCGAGGTCAAGAACAACGAGTTCCGCGTGGCCATCACCCCCGCCGGTGTCCACGAGCTCGTCCGCCACGGCCACCAGGTCCTCGTGGAGCAGAACGCCGGTGTCGGCTCCTCGATCACGGACGAGGAGTACGCCGCCGCCGGTGCGGAGATACTCCCCACCGCCGACGAGGTCTGGGCCGCCGCCGACCTGCTCCTCAAGGTCAAGGAGCCGATCGCGGAGGAGTACCACCGCCTCCGCAAGGACCAGACCCTCTTCACCTACCTGCACCTCGCCGCCTCCCGCGAGTGCACGGACGCGCTCCTGGCCTCCGGCACCACCGCCATCGCGTACGAGACCGTCGAGACCGCCGGCCGCGCGCTCCCGCTGCTCGCCCCGATGTCCGAGGTCGCGGGCCGTCTGGCCCCGCAGGTCGGCGCCTACCACCTGATGCGCTCGGCCGGCGGCCGCGGCGTCCTTCCCGGCGGCGTCCCCGGCACCCACGCCGGCCGCGCCGTCGTCATCGGCGGCGGCGTCTCCGGCTGGAACGCCACCCAGATCGCCGTCGGCATGGGCTTCCACGTGACCCTGCTCGACAAGGACATCAACAAGCTCCGCGAGGCCGACAAGGTCTTCGGCACCAAGGTGCAGACGATCGTCTCCAACGCCTACGAGCTGGAGAAGGCCGTCGTCGAGGCCGACCTCGTCATCGGCGCCGTCCTCATCCCGGGCGCCAAGGCCCCGAAGCTGGTCACCAACGAGCTCGTCGCCAGGATGAAGCCCGGAAGTGTCCTTGTCGACATCGCCATCGACCAGGGTGGCTGCTTCGAGGACTCGCACCCGACCACCCACGCCGAGCCGACCTTCCGGGTCCACGACTCGGTCTTCTACTGCGTCGCCAACATGCCCGGCGCGGTCCCGAACACCTCCACCTACGCCCTCACCAACGCCACGCTGCCCTACATCGTGTCGCTGGCGAACAACGGCTGGGCCGAGGCGCTGCGCCGCGACCCGGCCCTCGCCCTGGGCCTCAACACCCATGACGGCAAGGTGGTTTACAAGGAGGTCGCCGAGGCCCACGGTCTCGAGCACGTCGAGCTGAAGAGCCTCCTGGGCTGACCCGCGCGGCACCGCCGTCAACGCGTGCCGTCAATGCCGCGCACCCGGCCGGACCTTGTTCGACAAGGTCCGGCCGACTGTGTCTCCGGCCACGCCGAAACGTTCGGGCAACTCGCCGCGAACGTAACCCTTCATCCGATTCGCACACCCCGAAAACGCGCGGATGCGTCCCCGTGCGCCCTTGACAGCGGGGTGATCGGTTACCGACACATCGGGCCGGGTCCGACGGATTGTGTTGCTGCGGACCGGTGACACGCCATAGAGTCGCCAACCGTCGGCATGGTGCCACGCTGACCTATCGATAAATGTTCCCGGTCACACCCAAGGAGGTAAGACGACTTGTGAATGAGTCGACATTTACTCCCGGGAGTGGTGCGCCGGGAGCTCCGATCGGCTCCGTCGCGGTGCGGACCTTCGCGACGCACCAGCCCGTGACGACAGCCCACACGATGAAGACGATGGACGGCCTACACGTGAACGCCACGGCCGGCAACGAGATGGGCCGAGAGTCCACCCACTTCGCCGCCTACGACGAGGTGCCCGAGGGGCACTTCTACGACCCCGACGCCGAGTACGAGCCCGATCCGGAGTACGCGGCCACCCTCGCGCCCGACGCTGCCCGCCAGCGCCGCGAGCGGATCGGCCCGACCGGACGGCCCCTGCCGTACTTCCCGATCCCCGGTCCGCTGACCGACCACGGTCCGGCGAAGATCATCGCGATGTGCAACCAGAAGGGCGGCGTCGGCAAGACCACGTCGACCATCAACCTGGGCGCCGCGCTCGCCGAGTACGGCCGCCGGGTCCTGCTCGTGGACTTCGACCCGCAGGGAGCCCTGTCGGTCGGCCTCGGCGTGAACCCGATGGAGCTGGACCTCACCGTCTACAACCTGCTCATGGAGCGGGGCATGTCGGCGGACGAGGTGCTCCTGAAGACCGCCGTGCCCAACATGGACCTGCTGCCGAGCAACATCGACCTCTCGGCCGCCGAAGTCCAGCTCGTCAGCGAGGTCGCGCGCGAGTCCACCCTCCAGCGCGCCCTGAAGCCGCTGATGAACGACTACGACTACATCGTGATCGACTGTCAGCCCTCGCTCGGCCTGCTGACCGTGAACGCCCTGACGGCGGCTCACAAGGTCATCGTGCCGCTGGAGTGCGAGTTCTTCGCGCTGCGCGGCGTCGCCCTGCTGACCGAGACCATCGAGAAGGTCCAGGAGCGGCTCAACCCCGAGCTGGAGCTCGACGGCATCCTCGCCACGATGTACGACTCCCGGACCGTGCACAGCCGCGAGGTCCTCGCGCGCGTGGTCGAGGCGTTCGACGACCACGTGTACCACACGGTCATCGGGCGGACCGTGCGCTTCCCGGAGACCACGGTCGCCGGTGAGCCCATCACCACGTACGCCTCCAACTCCGTGGGCGCCGCCGCCTACCGCCAGCTCGCCAGGGAGGTGCTCGCCCGGTGTCACGCCGAGTGAGCCTGCCCGGCGCCGACGAACTCTTCCGTACGACCGGGGGGACGGGGCTCCAGGCGTCCGCGCCGCGCCGGACCGTCCCGGCGCCGGCGGGCGAGAGCGACCCGGCGGCGGCCGACGCCTCCGCGGAGCACGCGACCGCCGGCTCCGAGGCGGCGGAACCGCGCGCCCGGACGGCCGGGCAGGAGAAGGCGGCGCCCGCCGTCCCCGCCCCGGCGGCGTCCCGGCGGCGCGGCGGCCGTACCGCGAGCCGGCGGCCCAGCGGCCGCGAGCGCCACGACGAGAAGATCACGGTCTACGTCTCCGCCGAAGAGCTGATGGACCTGGAGCACGCCCGGCTCGTCCTGCGCGGCGAGCACGGCCTCGCCGTCGACCGGGGCCGGATCGTCCGGGAGGCCGTCGCGGTCGTCCTGGCGGACCTGGAGTCGCGCGGCGACGCGAGCATCCTCGTCCGCCGCCTGCGCGGCCGCTGACGATAACCTGCGGGCTGCTCGTGCTCCCCGCTCCCCCTGGACCTCCATGCGCCACGCCCTCGCCCCCGACGAGACGTCCCGTCCGCCGCGCCGCCGCGCCCTGGGACGCGGCGGGGGCGCGACGCCGGGGGAGGAGCGCCCGGAACCCCCGCCCGGGGCCGACCGGCCCGGCGCGGGCGGCGGACCGGACGACGGCGGACCCGGCCGGCCCGGTGGAACCGGGCGGCCCGGTGAGGACAGCGGGTCCGACCGGGACAGCGGGTCCGGGGAGACCTCCGGGACCGGCGCCGGGCGCGACGGGCGGTTCACCGTGCGGCTCACGAACTTCGAGGGCCCCTTCGACCTGCTCCTCCAGCTGATCACCCGGCACAAGCTGGACGTCACCGAGGTCGCGCTCTCCCGGGTCACCGACGAGTTCATGGCGCACCTGCGGGCCCTGGGGCCGGACGGGGACCTCGACCAGACCACCGAGTTCCTCGTCGTCGCCGCCACCCTGCTCGACCTCAAGACCGCCCGGCTGCTGCCCGCGGCGGAGGTGGAGGACGAGGCCGACCTCGCGCTCCTGGAGGCTCGCGACCTGCTCTTCGCCCGGCTCCTCCAGTACCGCGCGTACAAGCGCGTCGCGGACGTCCTCGAGGAGCGCTGGGAGAGCGAGGGCCGCCGCCACCCCCGTACCGTCGGGCTCGAACCGCACCACGCCGCGCTGCTGCCCGAGGTCGTCCTCTCCGTCGGCCCCGAGGGCCTCGCGGAGCTGGCCGCCGGAGCCATGCGGCCCAGGGCCGCGCCGCGGGTCCACGTGGAGCACATCCACGCGCCCCTCGTCAGCGTCCGCGAACAGGCCGCCATCGTGGCCGCCCTGCTGCGCGAGCGCGGCACGGCGGTCTTCCGGGAGCTGGTCGAGGACGCCGGCGACACCCTCACCGTCGTCGCCCGCTTCCTCGCCCTCCTGGAGCTCTACCGCGAGCGGTCCGTCGCCCTCGACCAGGAGACCGCCCTCGGCGACCTCACCGTCTCCTGGACCGGCGGGACCGACGGGACCGACGGGACCGGCGGGATCGACGGAGGCGACGGGACCGGCGGACCCGGCGGACCCGGCGGAACCGACAGGGCCGGGGAGCCCCGGGGCGCCGGCGCGTTCGATCAGGAATCCGGACAGGAAGCGGAGGCCCGCGCGTGAGCGACCCCGACCTCAAACCCTCCCTCGAAGCCGTGCTCATGGTGGTCGACGAGCCCGCCACCGAGGCCCACCTCGCCGACGTCCTGGGGCGCGCCCCCGAGGAGGTGGCCGGTGCCCTGCGCGAACTGGCCGAGGAGTACACCGCCCAGGGCCGGGGCTTCGAACTGCGCCGGGTGGCCGGGGGCTGGCGCTACTACACCCGCCCCGCGTACGCCTCCGCCGTGGAGGCGTTCGTCCTGGAGGGCCGGCAGGCGCGGCTCACCCGGGCGGCCCTGGAGACCCTGGCGGTCGTCGCGTACCGCCAGCCGGTCGGCCGTTCCCGCGTCTCGGCGGTCCGCGGGGTCAACTGCGACGGCGTGATGCGGACCCTCCTCCAGCGCGGTCTGGTGGAGGAGGCGGGCACGGAACCCGAAACAGGTGCGATCCTGTACAGGACGACGAACTACTTCCTGGAGCGGATGGGCCTGCGCGGCCTGGACGAACTCCCCGAGCTCGCCCCCTTCCTCCCCGAGGCGGAGGCGGTCGAGGCGGACTCGCTGGAAGGGGTTCCGTCGTTCGATCCGGATGCACCGGATCGTGAGGACGACGACAAGACGGAAGTTTGATGCGAAGCAGCAGCGGCAGGAACAGCAGCGGAAACAACGGCGGGAGCCGTGGTGGCAACAGCGGCGGCCGCGGCGGCAGCAGCGGCGGCGCCGGCGGACGGGGCGGTGCCGGCGGGCGGGGCGGCAGCGGAGGCGGCGGCGGTTACCGGGGCGCCGCCGGCGGCGGCCGCGACGACCGGAAGCGCCCGGACAACCCCCGCCGGCCCCGCCCCGAGGAGCGCTCCTACGACGTGGGCGACTCCTCCGAGGCCCCGAAGAAGGGCCGCGGCGCCGCGGCCCGCGGCGGCGCCAAGGGCGGCCCCAAGGCCCCGCAGGGCGGCACCCCGCCCCGTCGCGGCCCGCACGGGCAGCGGCAGAGCCCGGCCCGTTCGCGCGAGCTCGACGCCAAGATCGAGCAGCGCAACCGGGAGAGGTACGAGGGCCGCCCGGAGATCAGGACCCCCAAGACCTTCCCCGGCGCCGAGCAGGAGGGCGAGCGGCTGCAGAAGGTCCTCGCCCGCGCCGGCATGGGTTCGCGGCGCGCCTGTGAGGAGCTCATCGAGCAGGCCCGCGTCGAGGTCAACGGCGAGATCGTCCTGGAGCAGGGCAAGCGCGTGGACCCGGAGAAGGACGAGATCAAGGTGGACGGCCTGACCGTCGCCACCCAGTCGTACCTCTTCTTCGCGCTGAACAAGCCCGCCGGCGTCGTCTCCACCATGGAGGACCCGGACGGCCGTCAGTCCCTCGGCGACTACGTCACCAACCGCGAGACCCGGCTCTTCCACGTCGGCCGGCTCGACACGGAGACCGAGGGCATCATCCTGCTCACCAACCACGGCGAGCTGGCCCACCGCCTCACGCACCCGAAGTACGGCGTGAAGAAGACCTACCTGGCCGCGATCACCGGACCGCTGCCCCGCGAGGTCGGCCGGCGGCTCAAGGACGGCGTCCAGCTGGAGGACGGCTACGCCCGCGCCGACCACTTCCGCGTGGTCGAGCAGACCGGCAAGAACTACCTGGTCGAGGTCACCCTGCACGAGGGCCGCAAGCACATCGTGCGCCGGATGCTGGCCGAGGCCGGCTTCCCGGTCGAGAAGCTGGTCCGCACCGCCTTCGGCCCGATCTCCCTGGGCGACCAGAAGTCGGGCTGGCTGCGCCGCCTGACCAACACCGAGGTCGGCATGCTGATGAAGGAAGTCGGCATGTAGGGCCCGGCCCCCTCGTACGGGAAGCCCGTGACCGCCCGGCGGTCGCGGGCTTCCCGCGTGTCGGCGGACCTTGTGCGCCCGGCCGCCCCCCTTTATAGTCATCATGACTCTTAAGGAGGCGGGCGTGAGCCTCGCGACCCTGTTCGAACCCCTGCGGCAACCGCTCTTCACCGTCCTGGAAACCCCGGTCAGCTGGACCGAGGTCCTGGGATTCGGCAGCGGCGCGCTCTGCGTCTGGCTGGTGGCCCGCCAGCACGTGGCCAACTGGCCCGTCGGCATCGCCAACAACCTCTTCTTCGTCCTGCTCTTCGCCCAGGCGGGGCTCTACGCCGACGCCGGCCTGCAGATCGTCTTCATCACCCTCGCCGCGTACGGCTGGTGGACCTGGACCCACGGGGGTGGACCGGGCTCCGGCGTCCTCCCGGTGCGCCGCACCACGCGCACCGAGTGGACGTGGCTGCTCGCGGCGGGGGCGGTGGGGACCCTCGGACTGACCCTGCTGCTCGACCGGGCCACCGACTCCACCGTCCCCTTCTGGGACGCCCTGACGACCGCGCTCTCCCTCATGGCCACCTACGGCCAGTGCAGGAAGCGCCTGGAGTCCTGGTGGCTCTGGATCGCCGCCGACGTCGTCTACGTACCGCTCTACGCGTACAAGGAGCTGTACCTCACCTCCCTGCTGTACGTCGGCTTCATGACGCTCTGCGTCCTCGGCCTGCGCGGCTGGACCAGGGACCTCGCGGGCTCCCCCCGGCCGGTGGGGGCGACGGCGTGAAGCGCTACGGCCACGGCCTCGTCCTCGGCAAGTTCTACCCGCCGCACGCGGGCCACCACCACCTCGTCCGCACCGCCCTCGCCCGCTGCGACCGCCTCACCGTGCTCGTCTGCGCCTCCTCCGTCGAGTCCGTGCCGCTGGAGGAGCGCGTCGCCTGGATGCGCGAGATCCACCCCGACGCCCTCGTCGTCGGCGCCGTGGACGACCATCCCGTCGACCTCCACGACCCCGACGTGTGGGACGCCCACATGGCCGTCTTCCGCGCCGCCGTGCCCGAGCGCGTCGACGCCGTCTTCACCTCGGAGCCGTACGGGGAGGAGCTGGGCCGCCGGTTCGGCGCCGACTCCGTCCTCGTCGATCCCGGCCGCGTCCGCTTCCCCGTCTCCGGCACCGCCGTCCGCGCGGACCCCGCCGGGTGCTGGGACTTCCTGGAGCCGCCCGTGCGCGCCGCCCTCACCCGGCGCGTCGTCGTCCTCGGCGCCGAGTCCACCGGCACCACCACGATGGCGCTCGCCCTCGCCGACCACTACCGGCGGCGCGGCGGCGTCTGGGCCCGCACCCGGTACGTGCCGGAGTACGGACGCGAGTACAGCGAACTCAAGCTCGCCGAACTCCGCGCCGAGCGTCCCGGCGCCACCTGGACCGACGTCGCCTTCCGCTCCTCCGACTTCCCCGTCATCGCCCAGCGCCAGGCCGAACTGGAGGAGGAGGCCGCCCGGGACGGCTCGCCCGTGCTCTTCTGCGACACCGACGCCTTCGCCACCACCATCTGGCACGAGCGGTACATGGGCACCGTCAGCCCCGGCACCGGGGAGATCGCCGCCCGGAGCCGCCAGCACCTCTGGCTGCTCACCGACCACCGGGGCGTCGCCTTCGAGGACGACGGGCTGCGCGACGGGGAACACCTGCGCCCCTGGATGACCGCCCGCTTCCTCACCCAGCTCGCCCACACCGGCCGCCGCACGGTCGTGCTCACCGGGCCGCACGAGGAACGGCTGGCCACCGCCGTCGCCGCCGTGGACGCGCTGCTCGCCGAGGGCCCGCGCCTCGCCGACCCCCTGCCGGAGCGCCGGTGACCGGCCCCCGGGACCCCGGGGAGGACGCCCCCCGTGCTCCCGGGCCGGCGGCCGGCCGCCGGAACCCGGAGGAGCGCGCCCCCGGGGCGCCGCCGGGCGGTCCGGCCCCCGGGGAGTACGACCCCCGTGCCTTCGAGCCCTTCGCCGTCACCGTCGACCTCGCCGTCCTCACCCTCCGCGAGGGACGGCTCCACGTCCTCCTGGTCGAACGCGGCCGGGAGCCGTACGCCGGGTCCTGGGCCCTGCCCGGCGGCTTCGTGCTGCCCCGCGAGTCCGCCGAGACCGCCGCCCGCCGCGAACTCGCCGAGGAGACCGGGCTCTCCGGGGCCACCGTCGCCGGGCTCCACCTCGAACAGCTCCGCACCTACACCGAGCCGGACCGCGACCCCAGGATGCGCGTCGTCTCCGTCGCCTTCACCGCCCTCGTGCCCGACCCGCCCGAGCCGCGCGGCGGCGGGGACGCGGCCCAGGCGCGCTGGATCCCGTACGGGACGCACGGGCCGCTCGCCTTCGACCACGACCGCATCCTCGCCGACGCCCACGACCGGATCGGCGCCAAACTCGAGTACACCTGCCTCGCCACCGCCTTCTGCCCGCCCGTGTTCACCCTCGGCGAGCTGCGGCAGGTCTACGAGACGGTCTGGGGCGTCGAACTCGACCGCCCCAACTTCCGGCGCAAGGTCCTCGCCACCCCCGGCTTCGTCCGGGCCGTGGAAGGACCGCCGCGCCTCACCGGCGGACGGGGGAAACCGGCCGCCCTCTACCGGGCGGGCGGGGCCACGACCCTCCACCCGCCCCTCCTGCGACCGGAAGGACACTCCTCGTGAACCACGCACGCGCCGCCGTCAAGCGGGCCGCGACCGGCTCCCTGACCGGGCTCGCGCTCGGAGACGCGCTGGGCTTTCCCACCGAGTTCGACGACGTGCCCTCGATCCTCGCGAAGTGCGGGCCCTGGCGGGAGATGGAACTCCCCGTCAGGAACGGGACGGCGTACGTCACCGACGACACCCAGATGACCCTCGCCCTCGCCCGGGGCGTCCGCACGACCACGGACACGGGCGTCCTCGCCCCGCAGCGCCTCGTCGGACCGGTTCGCGAGGAGTTCGTCGCCTGGTACCACTCCCCGGACAACGACCGCGCCCCCGGCGCCACCTGTCTGCGCGCCTGCGAACTCCTCGACGGCGACCGGCCCTGGCAGGACGCCTGCCGGATCCACTCCAAGGGCTGCGGCGCCAACATGCGGGTCGCGCCGATCGGGCTCGTCCCCGGGCTGAGCGAGGAGCAGCGGGCGGGCGCCGCCCAGCTCCAGGCGGCGCTGACCCACGGCCACCCCACCGCGCTCGCCGCCTCCGACCTCACCGCCCGCGCCGTGCACCTGCTCGCACAGGGCGCGGACCCGACCGGGCTCGTCGGACAGCTGCGCTCGTACGCGTACGAGAACCGCTCCCGCTACCACGAGCACTGGCTCGGCGACCTGTGGACCCGCTCCCAGGACCCCGACGCCCTCCACTTCGTCCGGCGGGGCTGGGACGAGTGCCTGGCGGTCCTGGAGCACCTGGACGCCGTGCAGCGCACGGCCGACCCCGAACTCGACCCCTGCGCGTACACGGGGGACGGCTGGATCGCGGAGGAGGCCCTGGCGACCGGGCTCCTCTGCTTCCTCCTCTTCCCCGGCGAACCCCTCACCGCCCTGCGCCGGGCCGCCTGCACCCGCGGCGACTCCGACTCGATCGCCGCCCTCGCGGGGGCCTTCGCCGGCGCCCATCTCGGCGCGGACGCCTGGCCGGCGGAGTGGGCGGAACGCGTCGAGCACCGGAGCGACCTGGTCGCCTTCGGCGCCCTCTGGGACGCCTGACCGGCGGCGCGCCCCCGCCCGCCGGACCGGACGGCGGGCGGGCCGGGGCGGAGGTCCCGTACGACCCTCTCGTACGGGCCCGGCTACAGCTCCCGCAGGGCCGACGCGCGGCGGGCGCGGACCAGGAAGTCCTCCACGCGCGCGTGGTCCGGGTCGGCCGGCAGCGGGGAGGAGTCACGGGCCCGGTCGGCCTCCTCCCGGAGGCGGTTCATCCAGGACTCGGCCTCGGGCCAGGACACCTCGCCGCGCCTGACCGCGAGGAGGCGGTCGCGGTCCCCGCCGACGCCGATCCGCAGCTCGCCCGTGCGCAGCAGGTCCCGGCAGCTCCCCAGGAGCCGCAGCAGGTGCACGGCGTGCTTCCAGCGCGGCTGCCCGTACTGGCGCACGTCCGCGTCCAGCTTGCGGCGCTGGCCGTCCGCGTACCGCACGAAGGTCTGATGGGCCCGCCGGGAGAGGAAGGCCCCGCGCAGGGAGACCAGCTCGCGTCCGAGGTCGTCGGCGTGCTCCACCACGGGGGAGTGGAGGCACTCCAGGACGTTCGGGTTGTTGCGCAGGGCCAGCTCGCAGAAGCGTTCCAGTTCCCAGGAGAACTGCTCCTCGCGCGGCCCCTCCACGTGGGCCGGGGGCTTCTCGAAACGCCAGAAGAGCGGCGTCGGGGCGAGGTAGACACCCCGCACGTCCGTGTCGCTCCCCTCGGTCGCCAGGCCGAAGGCGCGCGAGCCCATCACGCAGGAGTAGACCGTGTGGTCGCGCACCAGTTCCTCCGGAGTCATGCCGGGCAGGGTACGCGAGGACGGCCGCCCCGCCCGCGCCGGTGGCCCGTTCCTCCGGGAGCGGCCTCCCGGAGCCCGTCCGCCGGTGGCGACCGGCCCGGCCGTCTCGGAGGGCGGGCGGTACGACGTCCCGCCCCCGCCGCTGACTAGGCTGGACGGAGCACCGACGCAGCCGAAGGAGCACGACGTGACGGTACGAGCGGCCCGGGGCGCCGTCCAGCCGGAACGGGACGGGGCCGGGCACCCGCGCGAGCGGGCCGGGGAACCGTCCGCCGCCGGACACGACGGACCCGCCGACGCCGCCTCCGGACACGACGGACCCCCCGCCCCGGGCCCCCGGCCCGCGGCCGCGCCCGTACCGCGCGGCGGTCCCGCCGCCGCCCCGGCCCGGCGCGCCGGAACCGCCCCCGCGGCCCGCGTCCGCGCACCCGGTGCCGGGGGCGCCGGGCCGGGGGCCGCCCGGCTCCCCGCCCGCGCCGGGACCGAGCCGCCCACTCCCCGGACCGCGCCCGCCCGCCCCGGCGCCGCGGCCGCCCTGCGCAAGGACATCGCCCCGTGAGAACAGCGCTCGTCATCGGAACCGGCCTGATCGGCACCTCCGCCGCCCTCGCCCTCGCCGGCCGGGGCGTCACCGTCCACCTGCGCGACCACGACCCGGCCCGCGCCCGCACCGCCGCCGCCCTCGGCGCCGGCACCGACGAGGCGCCCGGGGGACCCGTGGACCTCGTCGTCGTCGCCGTGCCCCCGGCCCACGTGGCCACCACCCTCGCCGACGCCATGAAGGCGGGCCTCGCCCGCGGCTACCTGGACGTCGCCAGCGTCAAGGGGGGACCCCGGCGGGAGCTGGAGGCCCTGGGCCTGGACCTCACCGCGTACATCGGCACGCACCCGATGTCCGGCAAGGAGCGCTCGGGCCCGCTCGCCGCCACCGCCGACCTCTTCGAGGGGCGCCCCTGGGTCCTCACCCCGACCCGGGACACCGACACCGAGGTCCTCAACCTCGCCCTGGAACTCGTCGCCCTCTGCCGGGCCGTCCCCGTCGTCATGGACGCCGACGCCCACGACCGGGCCGTCGCCCTGGTCTCCCACACCCCGCAGCTGGTGTCGTCCATGGTCGCCGCGCGCCTGGAGGAGGCCGACGAGACGGCCGTGCGCCTCTGCGGCCAGGGCATCCGCGACGTCACCCGGATCGCCGCCTCCGACCCCCGCATGTGGGTCGAGATCCTCTCCGCCAACCCCGGCCCCGTCGCCGACGTCCTCTCCGGCGTCGCCGCCGACCTCGGCGAGACCGTCCGCGCCCTGCGCTCCCTCCAGTCCGCCGACGAGGACGAGCGGCGGAGCGGTGCCACGGGCGTCGAGGACGTCCTGCGCCGGGGCAACGCCGGCCGCTCCCGCGTTCCCGGCAAGCACGGCGCCGCCCCCGCCGCCTACGAGACCGTCGCCGTCCTCATCAGCGACCGGCCGGGCGAGCTGGCCCGGATCTTCGCCGACGCGGGCCGCGCGGGCGTCAACATCGAGGACGTCCGCATCGAGCACGCCACCGGCCAGCAGGCGGGCCTGGTCCAGCTCATGGTGGAGCCCTCGGCGGCCCCGGTCCTCGGTGCGGCCCTCCAGGAGCGCGGCTGGGCCCTCCGTACGGGCTGACGCGGGCGCCGGGGTCCGGGGGCCGGGGGACCGTCCCCCGGGGCCCCGGCACGGGCTGGGCCGAACGGGTGCGTGGGACTCGGTAACCTTGTGGGGGTCCCCCGCAACTCCGCCGGGCCCCACCGCTCACCCCAGGAAGGTGTTCCCACCGTGGAATCCGTGATCGTCGCCATCGACGGGCCGTCCGGCACGGGCAAGTCGAGCACCTCCAAGGCGGTCGCCGCCAAGCTGGGGCTGAACTACCTCGACACCGGCGCCCAGTACCGGGCGATCACCTGGTGGATGATCAGCAACGGCGTGGACGTCACCGACGCCGACGCCGTGGCCGCCGCCGCCGCCAAGCCGGTCATCGTCTCCGGGACCGACCCGTCCCGGCCCACCATCACCGTGGACGGCGTCGACGCCTCCGGCCCCATCCGCACCGAGGAGGTCACCTCCAGGGTCAGCGCCGTCAGCGCCGTCCCCGAGGTGCGCGCGCTCATCACCGAGCTGCAGCGGACCATCGCGAGGGACGCCGGGCACGGCATCGTCGTCGAGGGCCGGGACATCGGCACCACCGTCCTGCCCGACGCCGACCTGAAGATCTTCCTCACCGCCTCGCCCGAGGCCCGCGCCGCCCGCCGCTCCGGCGAGCTCAAGGGCGCCGACGTGCGCGCCACGCAGGAGGCCCTGGTCAAGCGGGACGCGGCCGACTCCAGCCGCAAGACCTCTCCGCTCGCCAAGGCCGACGACGCCGTCGAGGTCGACACCACCGACCTCACCCTGGACCAGGTCATCGAGTGCGTCGTCACCCTGGTCGACGAGAAGAGGGCGGCCGCCAGGTGACCCCGCCCTCCGGGAGGGGCGCCGCCGTCGGCCGCCGCATCGGCATCGGGCTGATGTACGGGCTGTGGAAGCCGCGCGTCCTCGGCGCCTGGCGGGTGCCGGCCTCCGGTCCCGTCGTCCTCGCCGTCAACCACGCCCACAACATCGACGGCCCCATGCTCATGGGCACCGCCCCGCGCCCCGTGCACTTCCTCGTCAAGAAGGAGGCGTTCGTCGGCCCGCTCGGCGGCTTCCTGGAGGGCATCGGGCAGCTCAAGGTGGACCGGGACGGCACCGACCGCACCGCGATAGCCAACGCCCTGGGCGTCCTGGAACGGGGCGGCGTCCTCGGGATCTTCCCCGAGGGAACCCGGGGCGAGGGCGACTTCGCCTCGCTGCGCGCCGGCCTCGCGTACTTCGCGGTCCGCTCCGGCGCGCCGATCGTCCCGGTGGCCGTCCTGGGCAGCGCCGACCGCCGGGGACGGCTCGTCAAGGCCCTGCCCCCGCTGCGCGGCCGGGTGGACGTCGTCTTCGGCGACGCCTTCGAGGCGGGCGACGGCAGCGGCCGGCGCACCCGCCGGGCGCTGGACGAGGCCACCGTACGCATCCAGGGGCGGCTCACCGCCCATCTGGAAAACGCCAGGCGCCTCACCGGGCGCTGAGCGAGACTTTCAGTAGTGGGACCCGCGGTCCGGGAACCACCGACCACGAATGATCAAGGAACGGACTTCATGAACGACCAGCACGACCACGGGGCACTTGGCGACGCCGAGTACGCGGAGTTCATGGAGCTCGCCGCGGAAGAGGGCTTCGACGCGGAGGAGATCGAGGGCGCGATCGAGGAGGCCGGCCACGGCCCGCTTCCCGTCCTCGCCGTCGTCGGCCGTCCGAACGTCGGCAAGTCGACCCTGGTGAACCGCATCATCGGCCGCCGTGAGGCCGTCGTGGAGGACAAGCCGGGCGTCACCCGCGACCGCGTCACCTACGAGGCCGAATGGGCCGGCCGCCGTTTCAAGGTGGTCGACACCGGCGGCTGGGAGCAGGACGTCCTCGGCATCGACGCCTCCGTCGCCGCCCAGGCCGAGTTCGCCATCGAGGCCGCCGACGCCTGCCTCTTCGTCGTGGACGCCACCGTCGGCGCCACCGACACCGACGAGGCCGTCGTCAGGCTGCTCCGCCGCTCCGGGAAGCCGGTCGTCCTCGCCGCCAACAAGGTCGACGGCCAGTCCGGCGAGGCCGACGCCGCCATGCTCTGGTCGCTGGGCCTCGGCGAGCCGTTCCCCGTCTCCTCGCTGCACGGCCGCGGCACCGGCGACCTCCTGGACGAGGTCCTCAAGGTGCTGCCCGACGCCCCCGCGCAGCGCTTCGGCAACACGGTCGGCGGCCCGCGCCGCATCGCCCTCATCGGCCGTCCGAATGTGGGCAAGTCCTCCCTGCTCAACAAGGTGGCGAACGAGGACCGGGTCGTCGTCAACGAGCTGGCCGGCACCACCCGCGACCCGGTGGACGAGCTGATCGAGCTCGGCGGCGTGACGTGGAAGTTCGTCGACACCGCCGGCATCCGCAAGAAGGTCCACCTCCAGGAGGGCGCGGACTACTACGCCTCCCTGCGGACCGCCGCGGCCGTCGAGAAGGCGGAGGTGGCCGTCATCCTCATCGACGCCACCGACAACATCTCGGTCCAGGACCAGCGCATCATCACCATGGCGGTCGAGTCGGGCCGCGCCATCGTCATCGCCTACAACAAGTGGGACGAGCTGGACGAGGAGCGCCGCTACTACCTGGAGCGCGAGATCGAGACCGAGATGCAGCAGGTCTCCTGGGCGCCCCGGGTCAACGTCTCCGCCAAGACCGGCCGCCACATGGAGAAGCTGGTCCCGGCCATCGAGACCGCCCTCGCCGGCTGGGAGACCCGCGTTCCCACGGGCCGGCTCAACGCCTTCCTCGGCGAGATCGTCGCCGCCCACCCGCACCCGATCCGCGGCGGCAAGCAGCCCCGCATCCTCTTCGGCACGCAGGCGGGCACCAAGCCGCCCCGGTTCGTGCTCTTCGCCTCGGGCTTCCTGGAGGCGGGCTACCGCCGCTTCATCGAGCGCCGCCTCCGTGAGGAGTTCGGCTTCGAGGGCACCCCGATCCACATCTCGGTGCGGGTGCGCGAGAAGCGCGGCCGCAAGAAGTGACGCGGTGCGACACGGCCGGGGGGGGGGGCCCCCCCGGGGGGGCCCCCCCCCCCCCGGGGGCCCGGGGGGGGGGGCCGCGCCCCGCCCGGGGGGGGCGGGGGGCCCCGCGGGGGCGCCCCCCGCCCCGC
>NZ_JBIAUG010000011.1:0-174127 GCF_042892575.1 Streptomyces sp. NPDC001744 | reverse complement strand
TTGTGCGGCTTCGCGGCCCCCCCCACCCACATCGGGGGGGGGGGGCGCTACACGCGCGCCCCAAAGGGGGGGGGGGGGCCGCCGGGGGGGGGGGCGGGGCCCGGGGGGGGGCCCCGCCCCCCGGCCGTTCGCGAGGCGCGGTACGAAGCGCGCCCTAGTGTTCCCTGCGGGGCCCCGGCGGGAGCGCCGCCCGGAGCTGCGGGGACGGCGTCCGCGCCGACCACGCCGCCGGGTGCGCCGCCGTGCCCCGGTGCGGCCGGCCGGTCGCACCCGTGCCCAGCGCCGTGCCGAAGGCCCTGAAGTCCGGCCCCTCCTCGCCGCTGCGGTCACCCGGCAGGGTGCGGAACGACCTGCGGTACTCCGAGCACAGGGCGTCGTAGATCGGCGTGGGCGAGGGGCCCGCCGCGACGTCCCGCGCGGGGCGCATCGAGGGGATCGGGGTCGGATACGGCTGGGGGGAAGGGTCGTATGGGTGCACGTAGGTGCCAACGACCCCGTCGCCCGTCGGATGCGGGCGGTTCTCCGGAAGGAGCGCCGGCCGGGGACGCGGCGCGGTCGGGACGTCCGGTTCCGGCGTGCCCCGTCCCGCCTGCGGGCCGGGGACCCGTACCCACCCCGAACCCGGCCTTCCGTGCTTCATCAGGTGCCGGCCAGCGGCATCGCGGCGGCCACCAGACGCCCGTTCGCGGCGGCCTTCTCCAGCGCGTCGCGCAGCAGGTCCTCGCGCGGCTGCCGGCCGATCGAGCCCACCGGGGCGGCGAAGACCAGGACGGTGTGCGTCTTGTTGGCCGCCGCGCGCCAGCCCTCGGTGACCTGGAGCGGCTGGTGCGCCTGCCACCAGGCGGCCTGTCCGGCGCCGCCCGGACCGGGCTGGAGGACGGAGTGCAGCTGTCCCATGGCGACCAGGACCGACCAGCCCGGGAGCACCTCCGGCCTCACTTCGAGGTCCGTGACCTGCCGGAAGCCCTGCTCGGCCAGGAGCGGGAGGAACTCGTCGGCGAGACCGTCCGATCCCGGGCGGGCCACCGGGGCGGTCGGCTCCACCACGAGCGCCGGGTGCAGGTCGCCGCCGATCAGGACGAGGCCGCTGGTGACCCCCAGGACGGCCTGCTCGGGGTGGGAGACGGCGAGCGCGTCGGCGGCGTCCGAGGCCGCGATGGAGGCGACGGCGCCCTGGAGCTGGTCCTCGGCGACCCGGACGACCTGCGACGGGATGCAGCCGGCGTGGGCGAACGCGAGGACCGCCGTCTCCTCGCCGACGAACAGCACCGTGCTGGTGCGCTCCTGTTCGGAGTCCCCCGGCGTGCGGCAGGAGGTGCAGTCGTAGCTGCCCGGGGCGTTGTCGCCGTCGAGCAGCCGGTCGGCTTCTTCGTCGCCGATCTCGGCGCGTACGTCCTCGCTGACGTCGAGCATGCGCGGCACGGGGGCTCCCTGGACTCGGTACGGGCGGACGCCGGGCCGTTCCCGGGCGCCTCACGCCGAGTTCAACGGGTCAGGCTCGGCCGGGGTCACGCGCGGATGCGGGCCAAGTTGCCGCCGGCCCGCACGGCGGGCGGGTGACTCCGACCGGGTGGGACGCCGGCGGGGCTCCGCGCGGCAGGGGCCCGGGACGCCGGGAGGCTGCCTAGCCTGCCCCGATGTCGAAGATCCGATTTTGGACGGCCGGTCCCCTCGCGGCGGCCTCCGCGGCCGCGCTCCTCGCCCTGGCTCCGGCACCCGCACGGGCCGGGACGCCCTCCGCCGTGCCCGGAGCGACGGCCTCCGTCTCCGGGACGCCCGCCTCCGCTCCCCGGGGCGCCGCCTCCGCGCCCTCCTACGCCTGTGCCCGGGACCAGTGGCCGTGGGGCTGCGTCGCCGAGTGCGAGAGCGGCGGGCGCTGGAACGCCAACACCGGCAACGGCTACTACGGCGGACTCCAGTTCTGGCAGCCGACCTGGGCCGGGTACGGCGGACTCGCGTACGCCCGGCGCGCCGACCTGGCCACCCGGGCGCAGCAGATCACCGTCGCCGAGGAGGTGCTGCGCGTCCAGGGCTGGAGCGCCTGGCCCACCTGCTCCAGGAAGTACGGCCTGAGCGGGCGCGTCCACACCGTCCGGGCCGGCGACACCCTCGGTTCGATCGCCCGCCGCTTCGGGATCAAGGGCGGCTGGCAGGCGCTGTACGCGGCGAACCGGAGCGTGATCGGGGCCGATCCGAACCGGATCTCCGTCGGCGCCATGCTGCGCATCGCCCCGCTCTGACGGCCTGGCCGGACGGGCGGCCGGAGGCGCGCCCGGCCCCCGTCCGGCCCGGTCACCACCCGCGGGTTCCGGCGCCGCACCGGCAAGTACAGTCGGGAGACCGACCAACTGACCGGGGGGAACCGGCAGCGCGATGCGTATCTCCTTTCTGCTCCACAACGGCTACCACTACGGCGGCACGATCCGCACCACCTTCACGCTCGCCGAGGAACTGGCGGAGCGCCACGAGGTCGAGATCGTCTCCGTCTTCCGCCACCGCGACCGGCCCCTCCTGGACCTGCCCGGCGGCGTGACCCTGCGCCACCTCGTCGACCTGCGCCGGGAAAGTCCCGGATACGACGGGGACCACCCCGACTTCCGCCGCCCCGCCGTGGTCTTCCCGCGCGGCGACGGACGCTGGAAGCAGTACAGCGCGCTCACCGACGCCCGGATCGGGGAGCACCTGCGCGGGGTGGAGGCCGACGTCCTCGTCGCCACCCGTCCCGGGCTCAACGTCCACCTCGCCCGGCAGGCCCGGCGGGGGCCGCTCCTGGTCGGCCAGGAGCACCTGATCCTGGACGGCCACAGCTACCGGCTGCGCCGGGACATCGTCCACGAGTACGCCCTCCTCGACGCCGTCACCACGGTCACCGAGGCCGACGCCCGCGCCTACCGGAAGCTGGGGCTGCCCGGCGTGCGGATCGAGTCCGTGCCCAACAGCGTGCCCGCGCCCCCGGGACCGCCCGCCGATCCCGCCGCGAAGACCGTCGTCGCGGCGGGCCGGCTGACCCGGGTGAAGCGGTACGACGTGCTGATCGACGCCTTCGCGGAGGTGGCCCGGGACCATCCCGACTGGACGCTGCGGATCTACGGCGCCGGGGACGCCGTCCAGGACCTCAGGGCTCCGCTGGCCCGCCGGATCGAGGAGCGGGGGCTGAAGGAGCGGGCCTTCCTCATGGGGTCGGTGGCCTCGATGGAGCCGGAGTGGGTGAAGGGCTCGATCGCCGCCGTGACCTCCCAGCGGGAGTCCTTCGGCATGACGATCGTGGAGGCGATGCGCTGCGGCCTCCCGGTGGTCTCCACCGACTGCCCGAACGGACCGCGCGAGATCATCGAGGACGGGGTCGACGGGCGTCTCGTGCCGGTGGACGACGTGGCGGCGGTCGCGCGGGGACTGCGGGAGCTGATCGAGGACGACGGCCTGCGCGCCAGGACGGCGCGGGCGGCCCTCACCGCCTCCGAGCGCTTCGACCCGGCGCGGATCGCCGCCCGGCACGAGGCGCTCTGGACGGAACTCCTCGACCGGGGCGCGGGCCGGCGCACCCACTCCCCGGGCCGGACGGCGCTCCACCGGACGGCGGGCCGGGCGATCGACGCCGTCTACGCCCAGAAGGCACGGGCCGGCCGTCTGGTCCGCCGCTTCCGCTGACCCGGCGGCAGCGACCCCGGGGTCCGGCCGGTGACGGCGTTCCGGCCCCCTCGGGGGCCGTGCCCGTCCACGACGGCTGACAGACTCGGGCGCATGCTGGAAACCTCCGCACGGCTGCTGCGCCTGCTCTCGCTGTTCCAGACCCGCCGCGAGTGGTCCGGGGCCGATCTGGCCGAACGGCTCGGCGTCACCCCGCGCACGGTGCGCCGGGACGTCGGCCGGTTGCGGGAACTCGGCTATCCGGTGCACGCGGGCCCCGGGACCGGCGGCGGTTACCGGCTCGGGGCGGGGGCCGAACTGCCTCCGCTCCTCCTGGACGACGAGGAGGCCGTGGCGGTCGCGGTCGGGCTGCGCGCCGCCGCCGGGCAGGGCGTCGAGGGCATCGGCGAAAGCTCCGTGCGCGCCCTGGCCAAGCTGGAGCAGGTCCTGCCGGGCCGGCTGCGGCGGCGGATCGGGGCGCTCAACGACTTCACGGTGCCCCTGCTGCGCACCCCTCGGGAACGGGTCGACCCCACCGTCCTCACCGAACTGGCCCACGCCTGCCGGGACGGCGAGCGGCTGCGCTTCGACTACCGGGACCACGGCGGCGCGGCCACCCGCCGGAGCGTCGAACCGCACCGCCTGGTCTGCGCCGAGCGGCGCTGGTACCTGGTCGCCTGGGACCTGGGCCGGGAGGACTGGCGTACGTTCCGGGCCGACAGGATCGAGCCCGTGCCGCCGCACGGCCCCCGCTTCCCGCCCCGGGAGCCGCCCGCCGAGGACCTGGCCGCCTACGTGGCGAAGGGGGTGTCCCGGGGCGCCTACGCGCGGGAGGCGACGGTCCGCCTGTTCGTACCGTTCGCCGAGGCCGCGGCGGCCGTCGGACCGCTGGACGGCGTCCTGGAGGCCGACGGGGACACGGCCTGCCTGCTGCGGACGGGGGCGCACGACCTCGACGTGATGGTGTTCCACGTGGCGTTCCTGGGCTTCGACTTCGAGGTGGTCGAACCGCAGGAGCTCACCGAACGGGTCCGGGTCCTCCGGGACCGCCTGTCCCGGGCCCTGGACCGGGCGGGCCGGACGGACGGGGAAGACCGGGAGGACCGGGAGGGACGGGAGGGCCGGGAGGGCCGGGAGGGCTTCGGAACGGCGCCGGAACACCGGCCCCGGACCGGGACGGCCGGGCGTCCGGAAGGCGTAAACACGGTGTAAGGAAAGCGTGGACGTCCCGCGCGGACACCGCCCGGACAATTCGGGGCCGTCGGCCCGGCGGAGGGCCAATTGCCGCCGCTCACCGGCCCTTCCGGACGTGGGGGAGAACGCCCCGCATCTTCCTGTAATTGCCGGGTAAACGTCCGAAAACCATGTTCCGTGTGCGCGGTGAGACGCATCGAACATATGTCGAGAACTTGTGACACAAGCGTGACCGGCAAGGTACTAACGTGAGACCCATGGCACCCACATCGCGCACTCCCGAACCGCCCCACGACTCGCCCGGGTCCTATGTGGGCCTCGACGCGGAAGCCGCCGAGAGGCTCGCCAGGACCCGGGGCTGGAACGTCGTCCGTTCCCTGCCGTCCGGCTCGATCATCACCATGGAGTACCTCGCCGGGCGCATCAACTTCGAGGTCGAGGGCGGCGTCGTCACCCGCTGCTGGCACGGCTGACGGCCGGCCCGCACAGGGGAGGGGCCCCGACCGGCGCACGGTCGGGGCCCCTCCACGCGTACGGGCGCGATCAGCCCCGGGTCGCCGGGGCGCGCCGCCCGCCGGCCACCCCCACCGGCTCCCGGACCGGCTCCTCGGAGCCGGGCGGGCGCGTCGGGAAGAGCCCGGGGCGGGGACCCCCGGACGCCACGGGCAGGGACGGCACCAGGCGCCGACGGTCCCGCAGCCGCTCCCGTACCCGGTCGCGCGCGGCGAGGACCCACGACTCCGCCACGGCCAGGACCGGCTCGCACCAGGGCAGCGCGAGCAGGACGAGGAGCCCGGCCGCCCAGCCCAGCAGGACGTCGCTCAGCCAGTGCGTACCCAGGTAGACGGTGGTGAGGCCCACCCCGAGCGCGACCACGGCGGAGAGCGCCGACAGGTAGCGCCTGGCCCGCGGGGTGGTCGCCAGGTAGGCCAGGATTCCCCAGGTCACGACCGCGTTGGCGGTGTGACCGGAGGGGAATATGTCGCCGCCCGCGAAGAGTTCGGCGGAGCCGACCTGTGTCGCGTAGTGGGGGCCGAGGCGGCCGAGGCCGAGCTTGACCGAGCCGACCGAGACGTTGAGCAGGAGGAGGGCGGCGCCGAGACACAGCAGGGGGCGCAGGGTGTGCTGGCGCCAGGAGCGCCAGCCCAGCCACGCGGCCACCATGACGGCCGTGGGGCCGCGCTGACCGAGGACGACGTAGTAGTCGAGGAAGGCGTGCAGTTCGGGCCACTGCTGGTAGGGCCGGAACAGCATGATCTTCCAGTCGAGGGTCACCAGCCAGGTCGAGAGCAGGACGGCCACGACGATGGCGAGGTAGAACGCCGCCGTCCCGCCGAAGAGGGCGAGACGCGTGCGGGTCATCCCCGGGACCTCTATCTTCGGCGGTTCCGGCTCCCGGTCCAGTCGGGCAAAGATGTCGGTACGCACCCAATCGACGTTACAGGGAGTGAGAAGCCGACCCCGTCAATCCGGCCTCTTCGTGATGACGATGTGATGTGGAGTGGGTCTCAACGGGCGACCCATTCCTGTCGTCCGTCCGGAAATCCGATGACCTGCGTCGCTATTCGGGGAGAAGACATTGCGGAAAGCTGTTTGAACGCCTGCGAATTGTTCGGGACGCGTGACCGGGTGGAATTCCCCCCGACACGCCGGTCCGAACGAGTGGCGTACGACACAGGGGGTGCTCCACGCGGGTGAGAGGTGCGCCACGCGCTCGACGGTCGGACTCGCGTACGCTGGCGGCTCACTCGCCCGTCGATGCCGGGCCGCCCCGGGGGCGTACGCCCTGGTCGGGGCCCGCCGAGCGCGAGAGCTTCACTGTGGGAGGTTGCGAGATGCCGCGGACGGACACGGCCCCAGCACGACCGCGTGCCGCCGCGGGCGGTGACGCCAACCGCTGGCTCGTCCTCGTCGTCCTGTGCGTCAGCCTCCTCCTGGTCGCCCTGGACGCGACCATCCTCCACGTCGCCGTCCCCTCGCTCACCGAGGACCTGCGCCCCAGCTCCACCGCGCTGCTCTGGATCGTCGACGCCTACCCCCTGGTCTGCGCCTCGCTGCTGATCCTCTTCGGGACCCTCGGGGACCGGGTGGGGCGGCGCAGGGTGCTCCTCCTCGGCTACGCGCTCTTCGGGGCCGCCTCCGCGCTGGCCGCCCTCGCCACCGAGTCCTGGGTCCTCATCGCGGCCCGCGCGCTGCTAGGCGTCGGCGGCGCCATGATCATGCCCGCCACGCTCTCCATCCTCCGGACGGTGTTCCCCGACCGGCGGGAGCGCGCCACCGCCATCGGCGTCTGGACCGCGGTCGCCGCGATAGGGGCCGCCACCGGTCCGGTCCTCGGCGGCTTCCTCGTCGAGAACTACTGGTGGGGCTCCGTCTTCCTCATCAACATCCCGCTGATGGCCCTGATCCTGCCGCTCGGCCGCCGTCTGCTCCCCGAATCCCGGGGCGACGGCGACGGACCCTGGGACGTCGTCGGCGCGCTCATGGCCGCGGCCGGCGTCCTCGGCTGCGTCCTCGGTGTCAAGCACGCGGGCGCCGGCGATCCGCCGGCCGTCCTGCCGGCCGCCGGCCCGCTGCTGCTCGGCGCCACGCTCCTCGTCCTCTTCGTGCGGCGGCAGAAGCGGCGCCCGCACCCGCTGATCGACACGGGGCTCTTCTCCCGCGCCGCCTTCACCACCTCGGTCGGCTGCATCGTCCTCGCCATGCTGGCCCTGGTCGGCCTGGAACTCATCGCCGTCCAGTACCTCCAGCTCGTGCTCGGCCTGAGTCCCCTGGAGACCGGCCTCCGGCTCCTCCCGCTGACCTTCGCCGCCATGGCGGCCGGCGCCACCGGCTCGTACACGCTGCGCAGGATCGGGCCGCGCCGGATGGTCGGCTGGGGCTTCGCGCTCACGGCCGGGGCCGTGCTGCTGCTCGTCCTCATGGGGGAGCACGACCGGCCCCTGCTGCTCACGACCGGCTTCGTGCTGCTCGGCTTCGGCCTGCAGACCACGCTCTTCTCGGCGTACGAGTCGATGCTCAGCGAGGCGCCGCCGGGGAGCGCGGGCGGCGCGGCGGCGATCGGCGAGACCTCGTACCAGCTCGGCGCGGGCATGGGCATCGCCCTGCTCGGCAGTGTGATGAACGCGGCGTACGCCCCCGGCCTCAGCGGCATTCCCGGGGTGCCCGAAGAGGCGAGCCGGGACGCCGCGAACTCGCTCGGCGAGGCGTACAAGGTCGCGGACCAGCTCGGCGGGGCCGCCGGAAGCGCCCTGCACCAGGCGGCCCGGCACTCCTTCGTGAACGGGCTGCACGTGACGCTCTGCGTGAGCGCGGCGCTGCTGCTCGCCGGCGCGGTGATGGCCAGGCGGCTGCCCCGCGTCATGGAGTCGCCGGTGGACCCGGAGGACCTGATGGACCGGGAGGGCACGGGCGCCGGGAACGCGCCGCCCGCCCTGGACGGACCCGCCGGGGGAGCGGGGGCCGAGCCGCGGGTGCCCGCGACCCGGGAGGCGGCCGAGCACGCCGGCTCGGGGAGGCCGACGCACTGACCCGGTCCGCCGGGAGGTGTCCGGCCGGACCGGCCGGACGGCTCAGCTCTGGTTGAAGAAGCCGTCCTGACCGCGCCGGCCCGTGTCGCTGACGATCCGGGTGTCGGCGGGGGTCAGCAGGAAGACCCGGGTCGCCACGCGCTCGATCGAGCCGCGCAGGCCGAAGGCGAGGCCGGCGGCGAAGTCGACGACCCGCTTGGCGTCGTTCGGCTCCATCGCGGTCAGGTTCACGATCACCGGGACCCCTTCCCGGAACAGCTCGCCGATGCCCCGGGCGTCCCGGAAGCCGTCGGGGGAGACGGTGGCGATCCGCCGTCCCCGCTCCTCGGCCGTGTCCGTGGCCACCCTGACCCGGGGGTCCGTGACCCAGGCGTCGCGGCTCTCGGCACCGTCGGCGTACTCGTCGTCGTAGTAACGCTCGTCGTTGTCCTCGACGAGTCCCAGCCAGGCACTTGCCTTGCGCACCGATCCCATCGACGCCTCCTTTCAGCGCGGTCACTTGTGGTTCCGCATGTCCCCATCGTCGTCCATGATGCGGATCGCGCGCCAAGTGGATAGTCGGCGCGCAGAGGATTCGTGACGGTACTGGTGCAGAACGTGAGGGGCGTTTCCTGGCGTTTCGTCAGAAATCATGCGGTATAGGTGACCTGGCGAGGGGCCATGTAGATGAAAATATGAAAGTCGTGCCGGAAGGGTGACGATGGGCGCGTACGGGCGAACGAGTCCGCTCGTTACGATGCCGCGAGGCCGTTCGACGGCCCTTCGCACGGTCCCTCGCGCGACCTGCCCGCACGGGCTTCCGTGCGGCCCGGCGCGCTGGCTCCGTGCGGACCTTCGCACCGCCCAGGCCCACGACTCACGGGGGAGTCCTTGTTCGGAATCGTCAGACCCTGCACGCACCGGCTCACCGAGGGCCTCAGGACCGAGTGGATGGCCCACCTCTGCGGCCTCTGCCTGGCGCTCCGCGCGGACCACGGCCAGTTCGCCCGGATCGTCACCAACTACGACGGCCTCATCGTCTCGGTCCTGACGGAGGCACAGACCGGAACCGTGGCGGACGGGAGGCGCACCGCCGGGCCCTGCCCGCTGCGCGGCATGCGGACCGCGCCGGTGGCCCGCGGCGAGGGCGCCAGGCTCGCCGCCGCCGTCTCGCTCGTCCTCGCCTCGGCGAAGGTGCGGGACCACGTCGCCGACCGGGACGGCCTGCTGGCGCGCCGGCCCGTCGCCGCCGCGGCCCGCCGGGTCGCCCGCTCCTGGGACCGTGCCGGGGCCAGGACCGGCCGCGCCCTCGGCTTCGACACCGCCGTCCTCGTCGACGCGGTCGACCGCCAGACCGGCATCGAGGCGCTCGCCGGCCCCGGCACCCCGCTGCTCGCCGTCACCGAGCCCACCGAGACCGCGACCGCCGCCGCCTTCGCGCACACCGCCGTCCTCGCGGGCCGCCCCGAGAACGCCGAACCGCTCGCCGAGGCCGGCCGTCTCTTCGGCCGCCTCGCCCACCTCCTCGACGCCGTGGAGGACCAGGAGGCCGACGCGGCGAGCGGCGCCTGGAACCCGCTCACCGCGACCGGCACCTCCCGCGCGGAGGCCCGCCGGCTCGCCGACGACGCCCTGCACGGCATACGCCTCGCCCTGAAGGACGCCCGGTTCGCCGACGGCAGGCTGGTCCACGTCCTGCTCGCCCACGAGCTGCGCACCTCGGTGGACCGCGCCTTCGGCACGACGGTCTGCTCGCACGGGGACCCGGCCGCCGGCCGGGGTCCGGTGCCGGGGAACCCGTACGCGGCCCACGGGCCGGTCCCCGGCAACTCGTACGCCCCCGGTCCCGGCGGCCCCGGCGGACCGGGAGGCCCCTACGCGCCGGGCCCCGGCGGTCCGGGCGGACCCGGCGGACCGTTCCCGCCCGGACCGCCGGACCGGCGCGGGCTGATCGCCGGATGCGCCCTCTGGGTCGGGCTCGCCTGCACCTGTCAGATGTGCTGCGGGACGTACGAGGACCCCTGGAGCCGGCAGCGGCGCGAAGGTCTCTGCGGTCAGTGCGATCCCGGCAACTGCTGCGATTGCTGCGATTGCTGCGGCAACTGCTCCTCCTGCTGCGAGGGGGACGGCTGCTGCGGTTGCGACTGCGGTTGCGACTGCTGACGCCTGGCGGGGTCCGCGCCCCCGGCCCGCCCGCCGGGGGCGTCCGTCGTCCGATCATCCGGAGGGGCGAATTCCGGCCGTTCCCGGCGGGCGGTCCCCGCGGGGCTTCCGTACCGGAGCGGAGGCGTGCCGCGCGGGCGGGACGACCCGGGACCGGGGGTGGAGCATGCGCCGTTCCGGGACCGTCAACCCCCTCTGAAGCAAGGTGTGTTGGGGCTCACACGGCTGAAAGGCGCCCTTGCGGCGTGAACTCGTCAAGGCCGAGACTCCCCCACAGCGCCGGCCTCCGGGCCGCGCCTCACGGGCCCGGCACCCCACGGCGGGTCCCCGATTCCCCTCGGGAGGAACGAGAAGTGAGGACCATGCGCACCACCCCCACGAGAACGATCCGGACGCTCGCCGTCACCGTCGGTCTCGCCGCCGCCGCGGCGCTCGCCGTCCCCACCGCGAACGCCGACTCCACGCAGCAGACGGGCGCCTTCGGCGCCGCCGCCCTCGCGGCGACGAGCGACGCGGTCCGCGCCGCCGACGTGGCCGGCACCGCCTGGCACGTCGACACCGCCACCGGCAAGGTCGTCGTCACCGCCGACTCCACCGTCTCCGAAGCCGGGATCGCCAGGATCAAGCAGCGGGCCGGAGCCAACGCGGCCGCCCTCCGCGTCGAGCGGACCCCGGGCCGGTTCAGCAAGCTGATATCCGGCGGCGACGCGATCTACGCCGACGCCGGCTGGCGCTGCTCGCTGGGCTTCAACGTCCGCGACGGCGCGGGCAACTACTACTTCCTGACGGCCGGCCACTGCACGGACGGTGCCGGGACCTGGTACTCCAACTCCTCCAAGACGACCGTCCTCGGCACCACCGCCGGGTCCAGCTTCCCCGGCAACGACTACGGACTGGTCCGCTACACCAACAGCTCCGTCACCAAGTCCGGAACGGTCGGCAGCGTGGACATCACGAGCGCCGGCAACGCCACGGTCGGCCTGTCGGTCACCCGGCGCGGCTCCACCACCGGCATCCACAGCGGCAGCGTGACGGCTCTCAACGCCACCGTGAACTACGGCGGCGGCGACATCGTCTCCGGTCTGATCCGCACCAACGTCTGCGCCGAGCCCGGCGACTCCGGCGGCCCGCTCTACTCGGGCAGCCGGGCCATCGGCCTCACCTCGGGCGGCAGCGGCAACTGCTCCTCGGGCGGGACGACCTTCTTCCAGCCCGTGACGGAGGCGCTGAGCGCGTACGGGGTGAACGTGTTCTGACGGCCCCCGCGACACGCCGGAGCCCCTCCGCGAACCCGTTCGCGGAGGGGCTCCGGCGCGTCAGGAGCGGACCGGGCCGCCCTCGCGGGCGGCCGCCCCGGCTTCCGGGGAGCGCTTCAGGGCGGACACCACCAGGGTGACCAGCGTGCCGACGACCGCCCAGGCCGAGAGGACCAGCATCGAGGCGGTCATGTGGTTGCCCCTGAAGTACGCGATGGAGCGCGCCGCCCAGGTGCCCGCGCCCGGCGGCAGGGCCGGGCCGATCGCCTTCCAGAACGGGGGCAGCATCGGAAGCGGGAAGGCGCCGCCGGCGCTGGGGTTGCCCGCGACCACGATCAGCAGGATCGCCAGGCCGATGCCGACGATCCCGAAGACCGACTGGAGGGCGAGGGTGGCGGCGCCCACCGCGAAGACGACCAGGGCCCCCAGGCCCCACAGGCCGGCGACGCTGCCGGGCAGGGCGCCCAGGACCGGGCCGACGACGATCGCGCCGCCGAGGCCGCCGAGGACCGAGTAGACCGCCAGAGCGCCGAGGCGGATGACCGCGCGCGCCGGGTTCTCGGGCCGGGAGCCCGCGCTGATCGCCAGGATGGCGGCGCAGATGTAACCGCCGACGCACCAGCCGATGACCAGGTAGAAGGACGAGAGCCCGTTGAAGTCCCGCGGGGAGGCCGGGGCCACGTCGACGGTCCGCACCGTCCGCTGCTGGGTCTCCTCCACCGTGGTGATCACGGACCGGAGGACGGTGGAGAGCGCGGTGCCGTTGCCGGAGGCGACGAGCAGGGTGTCGGTACGGCCCCGGGGATCGACGACGAGGGCGCCGTCGAGGTCCCGGTTCATGATCCGCTTCCGGGCCTCGGCCGCGTCGGTGACCGTTTCCGGGTCGAGCGGCCCGCCGGGAAGCCCCTCCAGCTTCCCCACGAGGGAGGCGGAGACCTGCGGAGGGGCGACCACGCCGAAGGGCACGTCCTTCGGCCGCGGGTGGTGCAGGGCCCCGACGTACGAGGCGATGAACAGGAGCTGGAGGGCGAAGACGCCCACGACGAGCAGGGCGGCCCGGGGGGTGACGGCGCTTTTCAGTTCATCGACGAAACTCATGTCCCCACGCTCCGGCCCGGGGGGTCCTTCCGCAGGCGGGAGGCGTCCGAATGGCTGACCGGGAGCACGGTCCGGGGCGGGGGTGCCCGGGGCCGGGCGTCCGGGGCGCGGACCGGTGACCGCGCCGCGCCCGGCGCCCCTACACCGGACGGCCATGACGGCGCATCAGTTTTTGCCGACCCGTAACTTCCCAGCGGAGGCTACCCGTGCGTAGCTTGGCTGGAGCGCATCCCCACCCGTGGTCCGGGCCGCAGGGCGTCACACCCCACCTCTCCCCTCGAGCCGCAAGGAGATCGCCCGATGCTGCCCTGGAAGCACGCCGTCAGAGCGCTGTCCGTCCTGCTGCTGACCGCCGCCGCCACGCTCGCCCCCACCGCCTCCGCCTCCGCCGCCCCGACCGGGTCCGAGACCGCCGCGGCCGGCCGCGGCTGGAACGACTTCTCCTGCAAGCCCTCCGCCGCGCACCCGCGTCCCGTCGTCCTCGTCCACGGCACCTTCGGCAACTCCGTCGACAACTGGCTCGGCCTCGCGCCGTACCTCGTCGACCGGGGGTACTGCGTCTTCTCGCTCGACTACGGGCAGCTGCCGAACGTGCCCCTCTTCCACGGGCTCGGCCCCATCGCCGCCTCCGCCGGGCAGCTCGCCTCCTACGTCGACCGGGTCCTCGCCGCCACCGGGGCCCCCGAGGCCGACCTCGTCGGACACTCGCAGGGCGGCATGATGCCGCGCTGGTACCTCAAGTTCCTCGGCGGGGCCGGGAAGGTGAACGCGCTCGTCGGCATCGCCCCCGACAACCACGGCACCACCCTGCTCGGACTCACCCGGCTCCTGCCGTACTTCCCCGGGGCCGAGGACCTGATCGGTTCCGCGACCCCGGCCCTCGCCGACCAGATCGCCGGATCGCCCTTCATGACCGCGCTCAACGAGGGCGGCGACACCGTGCCGGGGGTCCGCTACCACGTCATCGCGACCAAGTACGACGAGGTCGTCACCCCGTACCGCACGCAGTTCCTGAGCGGCCCGAACGTCACCAACGTCCTCATCCAGGACAAGTGCGCGCTCGACCTGTCCGAGCACGTGGCCGTCGGCACGGTGGACCGGATCGCCTTCCACGAGGTGGCCAACGCCCTCGACCCGGCCCGCGCGACCCCGACCACCTGCCTCTCCTCGGCCGGCTGACGGGAGCGGTCCCGGGCGCGGCCGGGCCCCTCCGGGGTCCCGGCCGCGTCGCGCGGATCTCCCGGCGGCCGGGGCCGGGCGTTTTCGCCCCGTCGGACCAAGGAGGCCGTCCCCCGATGGCGCAGTGCCACGGGATACGCGCTAATCGTGGTCAAGTGTGCGTTTCTCGCACTTCACGAGACAGCCACGGTGGACACCTCCGGGACGTCCACGAATGGAGCATGCGACATGACCACCGACGCCCCCCACATCCGTCCGGCGGACGACGACATAGGACCGACCGCGCAGAACGCCCCGGGAACGGCCCGGCGGTCGGCTGTCTCCCCGGCGCCCGGCGCGCCCTCCTTCCCCGAACGGCCGGCCCTGCCGCCCGCCGTCCCGGCCGTGACCGTCCTCCCGTCCGCCCCCGCGCACCCCGGCACCGTTCCGGACGGGGAGGAGCGGTACGAGCGGGCGGCCGGACCGGAGGCGCCGCCGGTTCCGGGAGCACCGGACCCACCGGCGACGGCGGAGGCCCCGGAGGGAGAGGCGGTTCGCGGGGCTCCGGAGGCGACGGCCGGGGCGGCCCCGGCCGTTCCGGAGGACGCCGGGGAGGACTCCGGGCGGGACGGGAGCGTTCGGAACGAGACCGTCCAGGACGGGACCGCGCGGGACGGGACCGTCCGGGCCGGGGCGGCCCCGGCCGGAGCCGCCCGGGACGAGACCGGGGACGAGGCGGTCCACACGCTCCTGTGGACGGCGGCGACCGAGCGCCCGGTCGACGAGGTCGCCGCGCTGGTGGCCCGACTGCAGGCCACCGGTGAACTGTCCAGCCCCGCCGACGTGGCGCTCCGCGCGGCCGCCGTCACCCGCCCCCTGGGCGAGGTGCGGGAACTGCTCGCCCTCCTCAACGCGTCGGGGTACGACCTCCGCCAGGCCGAGACCACGCTGCGCGCCGCGGCGGTGGGCCGGCCGATCGAGGACGTGGTCCAGCTCGTCGGCATCCTCGGCGCCGACAGCAGCGACTGGCGGCCCACCGCCGGGACCGCTCCGGAGCGGGAGCCCGGAGCCGGCCCCGAGGACCACGCGCGCCCCGGCGGAAGCCCCGCCCCGGCCGGCGACGCACCGAAGCGCGGCCGGGGTGCCCGGCGGGAGAAGTCGCGCCTGGACGGCGCGCTGGCCGCGGGACCCGGCAGCCACACCGTCTCGCCCGCGCTGCGGTCGGTACTGCGCTGGCCCGCCGCGGCCGCGCTGTTCGCCTGCGGCCTCGTCCACCTGCCGACGGACCTCGCGGCCCTGCGCGCGGGCGGCGACGTACAGACGCTGACCGTGGTCGTCACCGTGCTCTGCCTGGTGTGCGCGGTGTGGCTCGCGGCCCGGGACACCCTCGCCGTCTGGGCGGCCGCCGCCGGTCTCTCCGGCGCCGTCATCGCGCTCCACGGGGTCGCGAGCGCCCGCGCGGTCGACCTGCTGAGCGGCAGTCTCGGCGCCGCCTTCGCCTGGGCGAAGGCAGCGGCGCTGCTGAGCGCCGTGGCCATCGTCTTCCTGGCCGGCTCGGCGCTGATGCGCCGTACGAGGGCGGCCGGCACGGCGGACGGCGTCTGACGCGCCGGCCGCACGGGGGCCGCTTCCCCGTCCGGGCGAACGAGTGCCGGGGGCCGCCCCCCCGGGGGCCCCCCCCCGCCCCGCGTCCCCCCGGACGGCGCGGGCCCGGCGGGAACCGGGCCCGGCACCCCCTACGCCCGGCGGCGCCGGGCGGTCCCGAAGAGGACGGCCGCGCCGATCGCGAGCACGGCGCCGCCGCCGACCGCGAGGTACGGGGTGGTGGAGTCGCCGCCGGTCTCGGCCAGTTCCGTGCCGGCGGCGTGCGCGCGCGTGTCGGGCGCGGTCCGGTGCGAGGGCGCCGAGGAGGCCGGCGCGGGGGCCGCCGTCCCCTCGGCGCCCGTCTTCCGGGTGCCGGTCCCCTCGGCACCCTTCGCCCCGGCGCCGTGCCCGCCGTGCCCGCCGTGCTGGACCGAGGACCGGCCCGCGCCGCTCTCGATCTGCTGTTCGGTGGGCGCGGTGGCACTCGGCGCCGAGGAGCCGTTGTCCTTCCCGAACACGACGTCCGAGCAGGTGTAGAACGCCTCGGGGGAGTCGGACCGCTGCCAGATCGAGTAGATCAGGTGGCGGCCGGACTTCTTCGGGACCGTCCCCTGGAAGACGTAGTCGCCGTTCTGCATCTTCGGGTCGGTCACGGAGACGAACGGCTTCGCCTCCAGGTCCGACCACTTCAGCGGCTTCGACGGGTCGTAACCGTCCTTCGTCACGTACAGCTCGAACGAGCCCTTGTGCGGGGCCGTCCCCTTGTAGTGGAAGGTGTGCGACCCGGAACTCATGGTGCTCGCCGGCCAGTCGGCCCGCGCCAGGTCGAGGCCCCGGTACGTGTTGTTGCCCGCGCTGCACAGCTTGCCGTCCGGGATGAGCTTGCGGTGCTGTCCGGCCGCGTTCGCGATGTTCACCGCGTTCCAGTCGTAGAACGCCTGCTTCCCGCTCGCCGCCACCGCCGCCTTGCAGGCCGCCGACCGCGGGTTCTCGGGCCCTTCCGCGTAGCAGGTCGAGACCCGGCTCACCGGGTCCGTCATCGACCCGTGCGCGAACGCGGGTCCGGCGGTGAGGCCGGACAGGACCAGCACGGTGCCGGCGGTGACGGCCGCGGCCGAACGGCGAGAGGTCATGGGAGGACAGCTCCTTCACGAGGGGGGCGTGGGGGCGACCGGCGAGCGGGTCGATCAGCAAGCTAGCGGCCCGCAACCGCCCAAAAGCCCCCGGAGAGACGGGAGGGCCGTTTCTTAGGGCCGTTTTAAGGAGCCACTAAGCGACGCCTGAGGAACCCCCCCCCCGGAACAGCGGCCGGGCATCCGGGAATCGCCGCCGGGCACCCCGGAACCGCCGCCGGGCACCCGGGAACGCCCTGCGGGACGCCCCCACCGCCCGGGGCGACGCCCCGCGCGCCGTTCCCGTCGCCCGGGGCGTTCTCCGCGGGCCGCCCCCCTCAGTCCAGGCGCCGGTAGCGCCGTTCCGGGCGGCCCGTGCCGCCGTAGCGGAGGGTGACCTCCGCGCGGCCCGTCTCCGCGAAGTACTCCAGGTAGCGGCGGGCGCTGACCCGGGACAGGGCACCCGCCTCGGCGCACTCCGTCGCCGAGAGGCCCTCCGGGTGGGCGCGGAGGACCGAGTCGACCAGGTCGGCCGTGTGGGCGGCGAGGCCCTTCGGAAGTCCGCGGGAGCCGCGCGGGCGGGTGCCGAAGATCTGGTCGACGTCCTCCTGCCGCGCCTCGTCCAGCCCGTCCAGGCGGTCGCGCAACGAGGCGGCGTGGCGGAGCTGTTCGTGCAGCGCGGCCTGGCTGAACGGCTTGATCAGGTAGTGCAGCGCCCCGGCCCGCAGCGCCGAGCGGATCGTCCCCGCGTCCCGCGCCGCCGTGATGAAGAGCGCGTCGGTGCCGTGCCCGGCCGCCCGCAGCTCCCGCAGCACCCGGATGCCGTCCATGTCGGGCAGGAACACGTCGAGCAGCACCAGGTCGGGCCGGAGCCGTTCGGCGGCGCGCAGCGCCTCGGCGCCGCTGTGCGCGACCCCGGCCACCGTGAAGCCCGCCACCGCCGACACATAGCGGCAGTGCAGCTTGGCGACCATGAAGTCGTCGTCCACGACCAGCACTTTCGTCACGCCGACCCACGCTAGGTCCCGACCACAACGACCACAACGTCCGTTGGTTGCGGAAGAGAGACAGCTTCTTAACGCGCGGGCAACATGTGGGCCACCTCACCCCCTTTCCCTACCTTCTGAGAGGCGGCACACGTGCGGTTGCGCACCCCCTTCGCCCTCCTCGGGGCGGCGCTGCTCGTGCTGGTGGGACCGCCCCTGCTCAGTCCGGGCAGCGGCGCCGACACCGGCACCCGGATCCCCGGCCTGCGCCTCATGGTCCCCAACACCCCCGGCGGCGGTTACGACATCACCGCCCGCACCGTCGCCAAGAACGCCGAGGAGGCCGGCCTCACCGGCGACGTCGAGGTCTTCAACCTGCCCGGCGCGGGCGGCACCGTCGGCCTCACCCGGCTCGTCGGCGAACGCGGCAACGGCCGCCTCGCCATGTCCATGGGACTCGGCGTCGTCGGCGCCGTCCACACCAACAAGACCGTCAGGACCCTCGCCGACACCACCCCGATCGCCCGGCTCACCGAGGAGCAGGACATCGTCGTGGTCGGCAAGGACTCCCCGTACAAGACCGTCCAGGACCTGCTCGCGGCCTGGAAGAAGGCCCCCGGCAAGCTGCCCGTCGGCGGCGGCTCCTCGCCCGGCGGCCCCGACCACCTCGCCCCGATGCTGATGGCGCAGGCCGCGGGGATCGCCCCCTCGGACGTCAACTACGTCCCCTTCGACGGGGGCGGCGAACTCCTCGCCTCCATCCTCGGGAACAAGGTCGCCTTCGGCGTCTCCGGCGTCGGCGAGTACCTCGACCAGATCAAGGCCGGCGAGCTGCGGCTGCTCGCGGTCACCGGCCCGAAGCGGGTCCCCGGCCTCGACGCCCCCACCCTCCGCGAGGCCGGCCTCGACACCGAGTTCACCAACTGGCGCGGCATCGTCGCCCCGCCCGGCCTCTCCGACGCCGAGCGCGACCGGCTCGTCACCCTCGTCACCGAACTGCACGCCTCCCCGCAGTGGCGCGCGTCGCTGAAGACCCACGGCTGGGACGACGCCTTCCTCCCCGGTGAGCGCTTCGGCGCCTTCCTCACCGAGCAGAACCGGCGCGTCGCCTCCGTACTCAAGGAGCTGGGCCTGTGAGACCGACCGTTCCCTCCTGGCTGCGCGGGCGTTCCGAACTCGGCGTCGGAGCCCTGCTGTTCCTCCTCGGCGTCCTCGTCCTGGCCGACGCCCTCACCCTCGGCGACACCGCCGGCGGCCGCGGCCCGGTCGGCCCCGCCACCGTCCCCCTCGTCGTCGGCTGCGGCCTCCTCGTCGTCTCCGTCCTCCTCGCCGTCGACGTCCTGCGCGGCGGCCGGGGCGAGGCCGAGGCGGGCGAGGACGTCGATCTGACGGAACCCGCCGACCGGCGCACCGTCCTGCTCCTCACCGGCGTCTTCCTCGCCTTCGCCGTCCTCATCGGCCCCGTCGGCTTCCCCGTCGCCGGAGCCCTCCTCTTCTGGGGCGCGGCCCACGTCCTCGGCAGCCGCCACCTCCGCCGCGACCCCCTGATCGCGGCGGCCCTGTCGCTCCTCACCTACGTCGTCTTCGACCGGCTGCTCGGCGTCCCGCTGCCCGGCGGCCCCCTGATGGGAGTGATCTGACCCGTGGATTCCCTGAACTCCCTGATCGACGGCTTCGGGACCGCCCTCACCCCGGTCAACCTGCTCTGGGCCGCCCTCGGCGTGCTCCTCGGCACCGCCATCGGCGTCCTGCCCGGCATCGGCCCCGCCATGGCCGTCGCCCTGCTGCTCCCGGTGACCTACGGGCTCGAACCGACCGGCGCCTTCATCATGTTCGCCGGCATCTACTACGGCGCCATGTTCGGCGGCTCCACCACCTCCATCCTGCTCAACACCCCCGGCGAGAGCGCGGCCGTCGTCGCGGCCATCGAGGGCAACCCCATGGCCAAGGCCGGGCGGGGCGCGCAGGCGCTCGCCGCCGCCGCCGTCGGCCACTTCGCCGGCGGCATGATCGGCACGATCCTGCTCGTCCTCCTCGCGCCGACCGTGGCCGCCCTGGCCGTCGGCATCGGCGCCCCCGACTACCTCGCCCTCATGGTCCTCGCCTTCATCGCGGTGACCTCCGTCCTCGGCTCCTCCCGCGTCCGGGGCCTCGCCTCCCTGCTCATCGGCCTCACGATCGGCCTGGTCGGCCTGGACCCGATGACCGGGCAGCAGCGCCTCACCTTCGGCTCGCTCCAGCTCGCCGACGGCGTGGACGTCGTCATCGTCGCGGTCGGCCTCTTCGCGATCGGCGAGGCCCTGTGGGTCGCCGCGCACCTGCGCCGCACGGCGGGGGAGGCCATCCCGGTCGGCCGTCCCTGGCTGGGCCGGGAGGACCTGCGGCGCACCTGGAAGCCCTGGCTGCGCGGCCCGCTCATCGGCTTCCCCTTCGGGGCGATCCCGGCCGGCGGCGCCGAGATCCCGACCTTCCTCTCGTACGTCACGGAGAAGCGGCTCTCGAAGCACAAGGAGCAGTTCGGCAAGGGCGCCGTCGAGGGCGTCGCCGGGCCCGAGGCGGCGGCCTCGGCCTCCGCGGCCGGCACGCTCGTCTCCATGCTCACCCTGGGGCTGCCCACGACCGCCGTCGCCGCCGTGATGCTGGCCGCGTTCCAGCAGTACGGCATCCAGCCCGGCCCGCTGCTCTTCGAGCGGGAGCCGGAGCTGGTGTGGGGCCTGATCGCCTCGCTCTTCGTCGGCATGGTGCTGCTGCTCGCGCTCAACCTGCCCCTCGCCCCGGTCTGGGCCAAGCTGCTGCGCATCCCGCGTCCGTACCTCTACGCCGGCATCCTCTTCTTCGCCGCCGTCGGCGCGTACGCGGTGGGCGGCGAGGCGTTCGACCTGGTCGTCCTGCTCGTCATCGGCCTGATCGGCCTCGGGATGCGCCGCTACGGCCTGCCGGTGCTGCCCGCCGTCATCGGCGTCATCCTCGGCCCGGCCGCCGAGCAGCAGCTGCGCCGCGCCCTCCAGATCAGCGACGGTTCCCCGGTCGGCCTGGTGAACACGCCGTTCTCGATCACCGTGTACGCGGTCGTCGCGGTCCTGCTCGCCTGGCCGCTCCTGAGGAGGGCGGTGCCCCGGCGCGCCGGGGCGTGAAGGGGCCGGGGGAGGGATCGGCGCCCGGTCCGGCCCGCCCCCGAAGGGGTTAATCCCGGCCGTCCGACGGCCGGATCCGGGTATCCCTGGCGGGCAGTACCATCCCCCACACCCGAAGGGAACACCCTCATGCGCGTCCGGCTCGTACTTGCCGCAGCCGCCCTGCTCACCGCCGCCGTCGCCCCTCTCGCCCACGCGGAAGGGGACGACGGCCAGGCGGTCGCCGACTCCGGCCGCCTCACCGACGACCTGAGCCTCGTCGCGGACGGCCACTTCACCAACGCCCTCTCCGTCGACGCGTACGGAACCGTCGCGGCCGACAGCACCGTCACCCTCTCCGGCACCTACCGGTGCCTGGACGACAGCGCGGGCCCCGTGTTCGTCGCCTCCACCCTCGTCCAGGGCGACCGGTCCACCGGGATCGGCGGCACCCGGGCCGTCTGCGACGGGCACCTCCACACCTGGACCAACCGCTCCGTCGTGAAGGACCCCGCCTACCGTCCCGGTGCCGCCCGGGTGGACGCCACCCTGCTCCAGCTCAGCGGGACGGGACTGCCGCTGCCCCGCTTCCTCGTCGTGGAGAAGACGGACGTCGAGCTGCGCTGACGCACCCCGGGCGCGTCCGGAACGCCCCTCGACGCACGCCCTACCCCCCGGACGCGCCCGGGCCCGTCCCCGGCGGACCGGCCAGCTCCGCCAGTCCGTCCCGGCCGAGCGCCTCCAGCGCGTCGAGGGCGGCCACGGCCCGGACCGCCGCCTCCGGATCGGTGGCGGCGAGACCGCTCGCCGCGAACTCGTCCTCGTCCAGCCGCAGCACCTCGCTGCCGTCCGCCGACACCCACAGGTCCAGGTCCAGGTCCTCGACCACCACCCCGGAACCGCCGATCACCGCGGGCCGGGTGACGTCGCAGTACCAGCCCTTGAGGAGGCCGTCGGCGGACCACACCTCCTTGACCGTGAACCAGCGGTCGTCCCAGTAGTGCTCCACGAAGACGTCCCCCGGCTCGAACCGCACGAAGCCGAAGTCCCGCACCCCCTCGGCCGCCCACGGCGCGCGCACCGAGAGCCGGCCCGCCCCCTCGGCGAGCACCTCGGCCGGGTAGCGGATCTTCGTCCGGCCCGCCTTCGTCAGGGTGACCTCAACCGGCCTTCCGGACATGCCGCACCTCCGTCGCCACGATCTCGTAGCCGAACCACCGGTTGATCGCCAGCATCGGGCCGTTCCCGGCGTCGTTCCCCGTGAGCGCCTCGGTGCAGCCCGCCGCCCGTGCCCGGTGCAGGGACGCGTTCTTCACCAGCTTGGCGAGCCCCCGGCCCCGGAAGGCCGGCGCCGTGCCCGTCATCCCGGTGCCGTACCGGCCCAGGCCGTCCGTCTGCCCGGCGGTGAACGCGGCGGGCACCCCGTCCACCACCGCCACCGTCGTCAGCGACCGGTCGAGGAGGGGATGCGCCCAGGTCGTCTCCAGCCAGTGGGCGTAGTCGTCCATCGCGACCGTCACGTCGCCCGGCTCGTCCGCGGTCGTCACCGCGTCCAGCTCGAACAGCGGCCGGGGATCGGCCGCGAAGTCCTCGGCCGTGAGCAGCGTGACACCGGCGGGAGGAGCCTGGAGCGGCGGCAGCACGGCCCCCGTCAGGTCGAGCCGGAGGAAGTGGGCGGAGCGGCTGGGGGAGTACCCCCGCCGCTCGGCCCAGGCGCGGTGCTCCGGCGCGTCCAGGACCCAGCTGTAGAAGGTGTGCGCGCCGTGCTCGGCGAGGTGCTCCTCGGCGGCGCGCAGCAGCAGCGTCCCGGCGCCGTGTCCTTGGTGCGCGGGGTCCACGTACACGTTGACGGAGCCGATGCCCGGTTCCGGGGAATCGTGGGCGATCCGCAGCTGGGCGGTGCCGACGACCCGGTCGTCCCCGGTCACGGCGACGAGTGGACGCGCGTGGCTGTCGGGGTGGGCATACGTTTGCTCGAAGGTGAACTGTTCGGCGGTCGCGAGCACGAAGGGGAGCGCGGCACGGCGGACCCGGGTCCAGCCCTCGGCGTCCCGGTCCCGCACGTCACGGACGATCACGGTCATGTGAGCGCACGTTACGGGGGAGGGCCCGCCGCCGCCTCCCCTTTTCCGGCGGCGTGGAGGCAGAATCGGCGGGTGACACTCACCATCGTCGTGGACCACGAATCCACCACCGCTCCCTACGAACAACTGCGTGCCCAGATCTCGGAGCGGGCCCGGTCGGGCGGACTGCCGGTCGGCAGCAAACTGCCGACCGTACGGGGGCTCGCGGAGCAGCTGGGACTCGCAGCGAACACGGTCGCCAAGGCGTACAAGGCGCTGGAGGCGGACGGGGTGATCGAGACGCGCGGGCGTCACGGGACCTTCGTCGCCGCCGCCGGGGACGCGGCGAGCCGCCGGGCCGCCGGCGCGGCCGCCCGGTACGCGGAGGAGGTCCGCCGCCTCGGCCTCAGCCGCGAGGCCGCCGAGGCGGCGATGAGCGAGGCCCTGCGGGCGGCGTACGACAGTCAGGACCTGCCCGGCTGACCGGGACCGGCCGGGCCGGGCCTCCCGGAAGCGCCACAGGTACGGGCCCGCCCCCGCCGTCCGGGGTTCGGGAAGGTCCGCCGGGGGCGTGCCGCGACGCAGCGCGAACAGCTCCGCCGGCGTCGCGCCCCCGCGCGGCACGCCCTCCCGTGGCCCCGCCGAGGACCCGCGCCGCCGGCTCCGCGCCCGTGGCCGTCACGGTGACGTCCCCGCCCCCGGTTCCAGCGGGAGACCGGCGGCGACCAGCCCCCTCTCGGCGAGCAGGGCGCTGCGGTCGTCGTCCTTCGCGGTCCGCGGCACCGGGGCCCGCCGGGAGCGGGGTCGCCGCGGCCCTGACCCGGGTCCAGGCCGGTGCTGTGCGCGTGGGGCCGCTCACCGGCCGCGAAACGGCCGGGGAAGAGGACGCCGGCCACGTCCGACGGCGCGTCGCCGTCGTCGAGGTTCAGCCGGATCGACAACGACCGCTGGAGCGCGGAGGGTGCCGGTGGGACGGCGGCCATGATCCGGCGACCGGGGTGCCGCGCACCGCGTTGCGGACGGGGCGCGCCCCGGCCGCCGGGTGCGGCACGTCAGATCCAATGGCCCCGCACCGCGCCCCGGGCGCGCCGGGCGAGCGCGTACCCCTTCGTCATGGCCCGGTCCGCCGCGAAGTTCCGCGCGATCGCCCGGCCCTCGATCAGGCGGACGAACTCCCCGGTGCCGGTGGACCGGCGGACGGTCACCCGCTCCAGGGCGTACGGTCCCTGGCGGCGGCGGGCGAGCGCGTTGCCGACGGCGAGCGCCTGGGCGAACCCGGCCTCCCGGACCGCCCGGCGGACCCGGCGGCTGGAGTACCCGTACGGATAGGCGAAGGAGACGGGAGCGGTCCCCAGCTCCTCGCCGACGATCTCCCGGCAGCGCAGCGTCTCGAACCGGAGCCGTTCCGCGCCGAGCTGGTCGAGCTGCGGATGGCTGTGGCTGTGACCGCCTATCTCCGTCCCGGCCCCGGCCAGTTCGCGCACCTGCGCCCAGTCGAGCATGGCGTCGAGCGCGCCGCCCGCGTGGTGCCGGCCGCGCAGCCAGCCGGTGGACACGAAGACGGTGCTCACGAAGGAGTGCCCGGCGAGCACGGGCAGCGCGTGCCGGTGCACGCCCTCGTAGCCGTCGTCGAAGGTGATCAGCAGGGGCCGGGCGGGCAGGGGCGCCCCGTCCCGCCAGGCCGCGGCGAGCCCGGCGGTGGTCAGCGGGGTGAACCCCCGCTCGGCGACCACCGCCATCTGGGCGGCGAACGCCTCGGGCGTGACGGAGAGCCCGAGGGCGGCGGGAGCCGGGTCCCGGGCGACGGCGTGGTACATGAGGATCGGCACGGGGGCGCTCCGGGCCGGCGCGGGCGCGCCGGGGGCCGTGGGTGCCGCGGACGTGCCGGGTGTCCTGGGCGCGCCGGGTGGCGCGGACGCGCCGGGCGTCGTCCCCGTCATCCGACCGCTCCCTCGGCGGCCCCGCTCACGACGGTTCCGTCCCCGGCCCGTTCGCCGGCCTGTTCCCCGGTCCGCGCTCCGGCCCGTTCCCCGGTCCGTTCGACCGGTCCCCAGGAGAAGGTGGTGCCGGAGCGGCGGGCGCGGAGCCGGCCGAGCGCGTAACCGCAGGCCGCGAGCGCCACCCCGGTGACGATGGCCCCGGCGCGGCCCGCGCCGCCGGGACGGCCGCGCAGCGCGTCGCCCGCGCCGCGCAGGACGCCGGCGGGCAGCACGCGGGTGGTGTAGCGCCGTTCGGACTCCAGGCCCTTCTGCGCGCCGACGCTCCGCGCGACGAGCGCCTTGGAGAGCCCCTCGGCGTACACCCGGGTCCGGAAGTAGGCGAAGCGCTCGCGGGCTGCGGGCACCTTGTGGTGGATGACCGCCCGGTCGTCCATGAGCAGGACCGCCCCGGGCAGCGCCTCGGAGAGCCGGATGCACAGCTCGGTCTCCTCGCCGCCCAGGGGGCGCCGGTCGCCGTCCCGGCCGATGCCGAGGGCGAAACCGCCCGCCGCGTCGAAGGCGGTACGGCGGAAGGAGGCGTTGCCGCCGAGCACGTTCCGTACGGGGACGCGGCCCGGGGGCAGGCCCCGGTACGTGCAGCCGACGACCCAGTCGAACTCCTCGGGGAACCAGCCGGGGCGCCGGCCGGACGCCCAGACGGGCAGGGTCCGGCCGCCGACGGCCATGACGCGCGGGTCGTCGTAGGCGGCGGCGAAGTGGCGGAGCCAATCCCGCTCGGCGACGGCGTCGTCGTCCAGGAAGGCCACGAACGCGCCGCGCGAGGCGGCGATTCCGGTGTTGCGCCCGGCGGAGAGGCCGCGGGGGCCCGTGTTGGCGAGCACCCGCACCTCCTCCCCGGGCCGTGCGTCCGCGTACTCCTCGGCGAGCCGTGACCGCAGGCGCTCGTTGTGGTCGACCACGAGCAGGGTCTCCAGGGGCGGCAGCGACTGCCCCCGCACGGAGTCGACGGCGGCGAGGATGTCCTCCCACCGGTCCTCCGTGTAGGCGCAGATGACCACCGAGAAGCCGTGCGGGGACGTGCGGTCGCTCAAAGGGTCTCCCCCCGGGGGACGTTGACGGAGAAGGCGGCGGGCCGGCGGCGTGCCGACCGGCTCACGGCCTTCTCCTTGAGGATGACCTTGAGGACCCGGATGCCGTCGCGCACGGCGTTGAGGTTGCTGACGCCGTGGATGCGCAGGTATTCGTGGCTCGGCACCTCCTGCACCCTGAGTCCCGCCTTGACGACCCGGATGTTGATCAGGGTCTCGATCTCGAACCCGGTGCAGTCGAGGGTGATCTTGTCGAGGCAGTGGCGCCAGAAGGCGTTGTAGCCGTAGCAGAGGTCGGTGTACCGGGCCCCGAACTTGCGGTTGACGAGTGCGCAGAGCACCCGGTTGCCGAGTCTGCGGACGACCGTCATGTCGTCCGTGCCGCCGCCGTTGGCGAAACGGGAGCCCTTGGCGAAGTCGGCGCCGCCGACGAGGGCGGAGACGTAGGAGACGATCTCCTGGCCGTCGGCCGAGCCGTCCGCGTCGACCATGACGATGATGTCGCCGGTGCAGGCGGCGAACCCGCTGATCAGCGCGTCCCCCTTGCCCTTGCCGACCTGTTTGACGACCTTGACGTCGGGCCAGTGCTCACGGGCGACGTCGACCGTGTTGTCGGTGGAGTTTCCGTCGACCAGGACGACTTCGTGTATCCATTCCGGCAGCGTCTTGAAGACGTACGGAAGGTTTTCCGCTTCGTTCATCGCGGGAATGACCACACTCACCGGCGGTGTGATCGCCAGGTGCGAGGTGATGGCCCGGTACTGAGCGGCTATTCGACTCGGCTCGGTCATTTCTTGGCCCGTGGCGGCCGGGCGCAGGAACGAGCTCATGCGTCTGGTTTCCCTCTCGTCCGGTGGGCCGCCCACCCCTTGGGCGGCCCGGTGGTGTGTCCGGTGCGAAAGGGGGGTTCCCGCCCGCCCGCGTGGAAACGATCTCCTTGCGGGATCGACGGGTTGGCATGACCGGCCGCGCGGCACCCGTGTCCCGGCGCACGTGCTGACGCCGAACACGGCACCCCCCCTTTGCCGCGCCCCGACCGGAACCGTCGCGACGCGGGAGCCCTCCCCAGAGCTGTTTGCGCGACGGATCGGATCGGGTGAGATGTACGACGGTATTGATGCAGGGGACTGTATGGCAAGACCCCCCACCCCGGCCCCCGTTTCCGTGCTTTGACGAAGAATCAGCGCTCGGAACGGCCGAGTTTTCGGTCTGATTCGGTCAATTCGATGACGCGGTGAGAAGGGTGGGGCGGGGGCGCTCTTCCGGGGGCCGACGGCCGGACGGTCCGCGCTCCCTCCGACCGCCGAGCGGGAGCGGAGCCTCCGGTTCCCAACATGGCCGGAACTGGTCGCTCTCCAGAGGATTTCGGCAATCCTTCATCCCCGCTTTTGACATGAACACTTCCGGCCGGGCGATTCCGCTGCTACTACCTGGTAGCGCAGAGACCCTGCTACAGGAGGTCCCATGAGACTGACCCGATTCACCGCCCTCTCGTCCTCGCTCCTGCTCGGTGCCGTCCTCGCCCTCACCGGGGCGGGCGCCGCACAGGCCGCCGGAACCGCCGCGGCCGTCGACTACGTGGCGCTGGGGGACTCGTACTCCTCCGGTGTCGGCGCCGGCAGCTACGACAGCGCCAGCGGCGACTGCAAGCGGTCCACGAAGGCGTACCCCGTCCTCTGGAAGAACGCGAACGCCCCCGCCTCGTTCGCCTTCACCGCCTGCTCGGGCGCCCGAACGGGTGATGTGACCGCGAATCAGCTCGGACCCCTCTCGACCGCCACCGACCTGGTCTCCCTCACGATCGGGGGAAATGACGCCGGTTTCGCCGACGTCATGACGACCTGTGTGCTCCAGTCCGAAACCACCTGCGTGAACCGTGTGAATCAGGCCAAGGCGTACGTCGACTCGACCCTGCCCGGCAAGCTCGACTCCGTGTACAACGCCATCGCGGCCAAGGCCCCCAACGCCCGGGTGGTCGTCCTCGGCTACCCGCGCTTCTACCAGCTCGGCGGGAGCTGTGTGGCCGGCCTGAGCGAGGGCGAGCGCAAGGCCATCAACGGGGCCTCCGACTACCTCAACGCGGCCATCGCCAAGCGCGTCGCCGACCACGGCTTCACCTTCGCGAGCGTCGTCCCCGCCTTCACCGGCCACGAGATCTGCTCCGGCTCCGCCTGGCTGCACAGCGTCAACTGGCTGAACATCGGCGAGTCCTACCACCCCACCGCCGCCGGGCAGTCCGGCGGCTACCTGCCCCCCTTCAGGGACGCGGCGTAACCCCTCCGCCGTCCGCCCCCGGGGCGCCGGAACCGGCCGGAGCGGTGCTCGTGACACCGCCCGGCGCACCCGGTCCGGCGCCCCGCCCGTCGTCCTCCACCCAGTGGTAGACCAGCGCCCCCGCGATCAGCAGCGCCCCGACGACCCCCGCCACCAGGACGGGGGTGCGGCGGGACGCGCTCCGCCGGGGCGTTCCGCCGTCCCGCTCCGCCGGGGCACCGGCCGCCCCGCGCGCGTCGTCGTCCCCGTTTTCCCGGGTGCCGGGAGGAGGGGCGGCCGCCCCCGTCCCCGCCGGGTCCGCCGCCCGCGCCCCGCCCCCGGCGATCCGGCGCAGCTCGCGCTCGATCCCGTCCGCCGTCGCGGGGCCGGAGTCCTCCGCCCCCAGGAGCGCGTCGACCACCGCGCCCAGCGGCCCGGACCGGTCGTCCGTCGCGGCCTCCAGGAGCGTCCCCAGGGAGCGCAGGTCGGCCGCCGGGTCCGTGGCGCCGTCCGGTCCGGCGCCGGCGCCGGTGACGAAGCCGGTGACGGCGACCCGGCCGTCGTTCCCCAGGAGGACGTGGTCGGGCCGCACGCCCCGGTGCGGAACGCCCGCCTCCCGCGCGGCCCGCAGCCCGGCCAGGACCTCGGCGCCGACGCGCGCCGCCTCCCGCCGGGGCAGGGGGCCGTCCGCCTCCAGGGTCTCCGCGAGGGAGAGGCCGCGGACCAGCTCCGTCACGACCCAGGGCCGGCCGTTCTCGGAGGCCACCCCGAGGACCCGCACGACGCAGGGGTGGGAGATCCGGGCGGCGGTTCGCGCCTCGCGCTCCCGGCGCGCGTGCAGCGGGGGAACCTCGTCCGCCGGGAGGCCGGGCGGGACCCGGGGCTCCTTCAGGGCCACCTCGTGGCCGTCCGTCTCGTCCAGGGCGCGCCAGACAGTGCCCGTCGCCCCCTCGGCCAGGACGTCCAGAAGCCGGTAACGACCCGCGATCACCGTCATGGCCCCACGGTAGCCGAGGGGCGTCGTCACCGCTCCGGTGCGACGGCGGACCATCGGTGGGATCCGGCGACGCGCCCGGTGGTGGATCTTGGTGGCGGAGATCACACCGGCTTCCGTGCCCCCGGTCGTCGCGCCGGAGTGCAGGATGGTTCATGACGTTTCGACAGGTGTTCGATGCCTGTCCAACTCGCCCTGGAATCAGATGGATTCGGAGGGTGATCGTCAACCCCCGTACGAGTGCGTCGAATCCCGCCGCCGGGATACACGAGTGTCGTGACGGGGCGATAGGGTTAACCTGCCCGGGTCGGGTGCCCTTGTACGGGTGGGGAGTGACATGGAACAGATAGCAATGCGCAGCAGGCCGCGAGTGCCTGCCATCACCTGCGGGAGCAGCGCGACCAGTTCGCGGCTCGACCGCCATCTCGCGGTGCTCGGCGGACCCGCCGTGCCCCGGCGCGAGGCGGCCGAGGCGACCCTGCTGATGCGGGAACTGACGGCACGTACGCACGACACGCCGGTGCGCGGACACCGCAGCCGCAGCGCGCGGGTCTCGCTCTTCGCCCCGCTCCGCCGTCTGCGCCGTTCGCTCTTCGGCACCCGTCACTGATCCGGCCGCCCACGCGGCCCCGACGCGACTCCGCCGGACGTGTCCCCGCCCGTCCGGCGTTCAGTCGTGTTCGCACCCCTCTGTCCGCCCCCGTCAGGCGACCACACCCGCCTCCCGCAGCTCCCGCACCTCCGCCGCGCACAGCCCGAGTCCGGTGAGCACCTCGTCCGTGTCCTGACCGAGCGCCGGAATCCGGTCCATCCGCGGTTCCGGCGCGTCCGGGAACACGATCGGCGGAAGCAGGGCCCGCAGAGGCCCGGCCGGCGACTCCACCTCCCGCCACCGGTCACGTGCCGTCAGCTGCGGGTGATCCGCCAGCTCCGCCACCGAGTTGAGCCGGGCGCAGGCGATGCCCGCCGCGTCGAGACGGGCCAGCGCCTCGTCCGCCGTCAGCGGGGCCAGGGCCCGCGCGACCACCGCGTCCGTCGCCGCCCGCCCGGCCACCCGCGCCGCGTTCGTCGCGAAGGCCGGATCGTCGGCGAGACCGGGCCGGCCGAGAACCCGCCCGGCGAGGCGCCGCCACTCCCGGTCGTTCTGCACGGAGAGCAGCACCAGACTCCCGTCCGCCGTCGGATAGGCGTCGTACGGGGCGATCACCGCGTGCGCGAGGCCCGTGCGCGCCGGGGCCGTGCCCCCGTGCATCCCGTGGTGCAGCGGGTGCCCCATCCACTCGGCGAGCGAGTCCAGCAGGGAGACCTCCACCGGCCCGCCCAGGCCGGTCGCGCCGCGCCGCACGAGAGCGGCGAGGACGCCCGCGAAGGCGTACATCCCGGCGGCGATGTCGGCCGCCGGGACACCCGACTTGACGGGGTGCTCCGGGGTGCCGGTCACCGACACCAGGCCCGTCTCGCACTGGACGAGCATGTCGTAGGCCCGCCGGTGCGCGTACGGCCCCTCCGCCCCGTACCCCGAGACGTCCACCGCGATCAGCCGGGGGTGCGCCGCGCACAGGGTGGCGGCGTCGAGGCCGAGGTGGGCCGCCGCCCCCTGCGCGAGGTTCTGCACGAAGACGTCGGCGCCCGCCACCAGCCGCCGGGCGAGGGCCAGGCCCCGGGGGTCCTTGAGGTCGAGCGCCACCGACTCCTTGCCCCGGTTGCACCACACGAAGTGGGAGGCGAGGCCCCGGGCGGCGGTGTCGTACCCCCGGGCGAAGTCGCCGCCGTCGGGACGCTCGATCTTGACGACGCGGGCGCCGAGGTCGGCGAGCTGCCGGGTGGCGAAGGGGGCGGCGACCGCCTGCTCGACGGCGACGACCGTGACCCCCGCGAGGGGGAGTGGCTGAGTGCTCATGACCGTCCTGCCTATCCTGCCGGGCCACCCCCTGTCATCAGGGGATGCGTCACCCCGCCGGTCCGGGCGGGACACGGCGGGGCCGGGTCCGCGCGGGAGCGGGCCGGATCCCGTCGCTGCCGGGTGCGGGCCGCCGCCCGGCTCCCCGGTCACAGGAGTGCGAACTGCCCCTCCGGGCCCTCCTCCGGGTGATCCAGTACGGACGCGGGGCGGCGGGTCCCGGCCGGCGGCGGCAGCACCCCGGCGGCCCGCAGGTCCGCCGCGCCGGCCGTCCCCGCGGCGAGGGCCGCCCGCTCCGGCTCCCGCGCTCCCAGCAGCGCGAGCACGGTGATCAGGCCGAGCAGCTCCGAGGTCCACTCCCGGGGCCAGGCGGCCGGGCCGATCGCCTCCAGGGAGCCCGGCTCCGCGGGGGCGGTGCGGCACGCGAACCACCGCTCCAGGACCCGCACCCCGCCCACCCGGTACTCCCACGCCTCCGCCGGCACGGGGGAGATCCGGCCCCCGTCGAGCTCCAGCGCCTCGTTCTCCGGGTCGTACGCCATCGTCGTCGGCCGTGCCGGGACCGCCGCCCGCACATAGGGGCGGCGCCCGCCCGGCAGCCTCGGTCCCGTGCCGCTCAGGGCGCCGCGCAGCTGCACGTCGGCCAGCTCCCGGCCGAGCGCCACGCCCGCGGCCCAGACCTCCCGGTCGGCGGGGAGCGGAACGCGGCACCCGGCGGGGGAGGGGCGCGCCGCCGCCACCGTCCACGCCAGCCAGTCGCGCGGGGTGACCCCGTGTCCGTACCGCTCGCCGAGGAAGGCCAGGAGGCCGGGCGCGAGATTGGGCTCGCGGCCGCCGGGGCGCCGGAACAGCGGGCGGACGCGGCCCGGACGGCCCGTCGGGGAGCGGCCTCCCGGCAGGGCGGCCGTCACCAGGAGCGGGGGGCCGGCCGCTCCCGGCCCGTACCCCTGCTCGACGGCGAAGAGCTGCGGCTCGCCGGCGACCCGCCACAGCTCCGGCCGCGCGGAGTCGATCAGCCGGTGGTCGGGGAGCAGCCACTGTTCGTCGAACGGCCCGTGCGCCACCCGTACCGGCTCCGGGCAGGGGCCCGGCTCGCGGGCGAACCGCGCGGTCCCGGTCCGCTGTCCGGGCAGCGCGGCCACCGCGCTCGCCGTGGTGCGCGCCCCGCTGGGCCGGAACAGCGCCTCCCGCTCGGCCCCCTCCGCGGCCACGAGCCGGTCCCAGCGGGCCCGCAGCGTCCGCGCGTCGGGAGCGACGATCCAGGAACGGCCGAGCCGGGGCGGGGCCACGGACCACGGCATCAACTCGTCGAGGAGGGGCGCGTCCTGGGGCCGGGCGTCATCCGTCACGCCCCGCATGCTAACGACCGCCGTCGGTGGTCCTCCACCGGTACGGGGACCGGTGGCGGCGGCCGCCGGTCAGTCGGCCTCCACCGTGACCGTGAAGGAGAAGCGGTCGCCCCGGTAGCGGATGCGCGCCACGTCGACGACCCTGCCGTCCTCGTCGTAGGTCACGCCCGTGTAGTGGAGGATCGGGGAGAGCAGCGGGACCCGGAGCAGCCCGGCCGTCTCCGGATCGGCGAGACGGGCCTCGACCGTGTCCGTGATGCGGCTGATCCGCACGCCGACCACGTCCCGCAGCACCTTCGTCATCGGCCAGCGCTCCAGGTCCGCAGGGTCGATGGCGGCGGCGAGCGCGGGAAGCACGGCGTTCTCCGCCCAGTTCGTGGGCTCCCCGCTCTCGCCGTCGCTGCGCAGCCTCCGGTACGCCACGATCTCCGGCACGTCCGGGAAGTACTCCGCCAGTTCCCCGGGCACGGGTCCGGTGCCGTGCCCGAGGACCGTCGTCCGTTCGCCCGACTGCTGGGCCACGATCGCGTCGATCGAGCCGAGCAGCCGGCGCGGGGCGGAACGCCGGGCGCCCGGCTCGATGAAGGTGCCGCGCCGCCGGTGCCGGCTGATCAGACCCTCCTCCTCCAGCTCCTTGAGGGCCTGGCGCATCGTCAGCACGCTCACGCCGTAGTGGGCCGCGAGCTGCTCCTCGGTGGGCAGCCGCAGCGAGGCGTCCGGCGTCCGGCCCAGTATCGAGGCGCGCAGCGACTGCGAGACCTGGTACCAGAGCGGCAGCTTGCGGTTCAGGACCAGCGAGTCGGGAGCGAAGGCGGTCACGGGTCCTCCGTACGGGAGCTGCGGGCTTGTGGCCGGGATGCTACGGCCGGAAGTGGCGCTCCAGACCCTGCCACACGTCGTCGTACCCCTTCTGCAGATGGTCGGCGTCCGCGGCCTGCGGGGTCGTCGTCACCGGCCAGCGGGTCTCGAACATGAAGGCCAGGCCGTCGTCGATCTTCTGCGGCCCCAGTTCGGCGGCGCTGGCCCTGTCGAAGGTCTCCCGGTCGGGCCCGTGCGCGGACATCATGGTGTGCAGCGAGCCGCCGCCCGGGACGAAGCCCCCCTTCCCGGCGGTCTTCGCGTCGTACGCGCCCTCGATCAGGCCCATGTACTCGCTCATCACGTTCCGGTGGAAGTACGGCGGCCGGAAGGTGTCCTCGCCGACCAGCCAGCGCGGGGCGAAGACCACGAAGTCCACGTTCGCGAGCCCCGGGGTGTCGGTGGGCGAGGTGAGCACCGTGAAGATCGACGGGTCGGGGTGGTCGTACGAGATCGTCCCGATGACGTTGAAGCGACGCAGGTCGTAGACGTACGGGGTGTGGTTGCCGTGCCAGGCGACGACGTCCAGCGGGGAGTGCCCGTACGTCGCCGACCAGAGGTTGCCGCAGTACTTGTTGACGACCTCGACCGGCCCCTCGACGTCCTCGTAGGCGGCGACGGGGGCCCGGAAGTCACGGGCGTTGGCCAGGCCGTTGGCACCGATCGGGCCCAGGTCGGGGAGCTGGAAGGGGGCGCCGTGGTTCTCGCAGACGTACCCCCGGGCGGTCTCGTCGAGCAGCTCGACGCGGAAGCGGACCCCGCGCGGGACCAGCGCGACCTCGCCGGGGCGGGCGGCGAGCAGGCCCAGCTCGGTGCGGAGGAGGAGGCCGCCGCGCTCGGGGACGATCAGCAGCTCGCCGTCCGCGTTCCCGAAGACCCGCTCCATGGAGGCGTTGGCGTGGTAGAGGTGCACGGCCATGCCGGTGCGCCGGGACGCGTCCCCGTTGCCGCCGAGCGTCCACAGGCCGGCCAGCCAGTCGGTGCCCGGGGCCGGGTCGGGCAGCGGATCCCAGCGCAGCCGGTTGGGATCGGGCACGGTCTCGGTGAAGGGGGCGCCCCGCAGCGCGCCGTTGTCGATCCGGGTGTACGGCGGATGCGCGGCCGACGGGCGGATCCGGTAGAGCCACGAGCGGCGGTTGTGGGCCCGGGGCTCGGTGAAGGCGCTGCCGCTGAGCTGCTCGGCATAGAGGCCGAGGGGCGCGCGCTGCGGCGAGTTGCGGCCGTGCGGCAGCGCGCCGGGGACCGCCTCCGAGCCGTGCTCGTTGCCGAAACCGGTGCTGTAGGTGAGCGCCTCGGCCGTCTTCCTGGCCTGCTCCGTGTTCATCGCCCGCTCCTGTCCTGAGCCCGCAAGGGAATCCTATGGGTGACCGTAGGATTCCGCGCGGCTCCCGTCAACGGGGCGCCACCGGAAGCGACCGGAAGGCGCCGGGAGCGGGTGTGCGCGCCGGGCGCGAGGACCGATGTGTGCGCGAGGGGGTCAAAAAAGGTGAACATTGCTCTACTCTCACGCGCATGTCCCGGACCCGAAGGTTCCTCCTCGCGCTCTCGGTCGTGCTCGCGGCGCTCGCCGCGGCCCTGTTCGCCGCACCCGGGGCCCAGGCCCACGAGGAGCGGCCCGTCACCTTCCCCGACGGCTCCGGCAGCGTGCCGAAGCTCCGCACGGGCGAACCCGACCTCCTCGTCTGCAAGACCGACCGGACCGACTTCGCACGCCGGATCTCCGGTTTCCCCGCCGCGCTCAAGGCCCGGAACCTCGCCCTCTTCGAGCGCTGCACGGCCTCCGGGTACCGCCACCTCCAGCAGGCCGTCGACGCCGTCGACCGGCCCGGACTCACCATCGCGCTGCTCCCCGGCCTCTACGAGGAGGAACCCTCGCAGCCCCCGCCCACCGGCGCCTGCGCCGCCCTCGACGCCCCCGACTCCGCGCTCGGCTACCAGATCCTCGACTACGAGCAGCAGCGGCAGTGCCCGCACAACCAGAACCTGGTCGCGATCCTCGGCAAGAAGGAGCTCCAGATCGAGGGCACCGGCGCGTCCCGCCGCGACGTCGTGATCGACGCCGGGTACCGGAAGCTCAACGCGATCCGGGCCGACGGCTCGGACGGCGTCTACTTCCGGAACTTCACCGCCCAGCGCACCACCTTCAACTCGCTGTACGTCCTCGCCGCCGACGGCTTCGTCATCGACGACGTCCTCACCCGCTGGAACGACGAGTACGGCTTCCTCACCTTCGCCTCGGACCACGGCCTCTACAAGAACTGCGAGTCCTACGGGAACGGCGACTCCGGCATCTACCCCGGCTCGGCCTCGAACATCAACGACGGCCGCGGATACGACGTCCCCCGCTACTCCATCGAGATCACCGGCTGCCGCAGCCACCACAACATGGTCGGCTACTCCGGCACCGCCGGGGACTCGGTCTGGGTCCACGACAACGAGTTCGACCACAACATGGGCGGCGCCTCCATGGACTCCGCCTTCCCCGGCCACCCCGGGCTCCCGCAGAACCACGCCCGCTTCGAACGCAACCTGATCCACGACAACAACCAGGACTACTACCCGTACGTCGCCGACGGCACCTGCGCCAAGCCGCCCGCCGAACGCGGCTACGAACAGGGCGTCGTCTGCCCCCAGATCTCCATGCCACCGGGCAGCGGCATCATCACCGCCGGCGGCAACTGGAACCTCTACGAGGACAACTGGGTCTACGGCCACCGGCGCACCGCCTTCTACCTGAACGCCGTCCCCGCCTTCATCCGCGGTGAGTCCGCCTGGGGCAAGCAGACCGACACCTCCCACCACAACCGCTACGCCGGCAACCACCTCGGTGTCGACCGGTCCGGAGCCTCCCGCCCCAACCGCACCGACGTCTGGTGGGACGGCCAGGGCGGCGGCAACTGCTGGCAGGCGGACGCGGGCGCGAGCTCCCCCGGCGTTCTGCCCCGGTGCGGAGCCCGCCGGGGCGAGGTCTCCGGCGCCACGGACCGCCTCGTCGGCGAACCGGTCAAACTCGCCCAGCTCCTCGTCTGCGCCGACTACAACGTCCAGGCGCGCCGCCTCCCGGCCGGCTGCGACTGGTACGGCGCCCGCGGCCTCGAACGCGTCGAGGTCCAGCTCGCCCTCGGCTGCGCCCTCGTCCTCGCCCTCACCGGTGGCGCCCTGTGGTGGCGCCGGCTGCGCGGCCACCGGCTCGCGGGCGCGGCCACCCTCATCGGCCTCACCGGTCTAGCCCTGGACGTGGCCGGCTCGACCCTCACCCTCACCCCGACGTTCGTCCCGGCCCTCGCGCTGCTGCTCACCGGCGTCTGGTGGACCCTGCTCGGCCTCGCTCTGCGGCCCGTCCGGCCCGTCTTCGCCCGGATCACCCTGGCCCTCGGCGCCCTCACCCTCCTCGACGCCTTCGACAAGGCGGTCCTCATGATCCCCGGCATCCCCCTGAGCCCCGCCTGGCTCCGCCTGCTCCTCGGCGGCATCTGGGTCCTCTGGGCGGTGGTCGCGTCGAGCGGGCGGCCTTCGGGCGACGGATCGGAACGGGGATCGGGCGACGGATCGGAACGGGAGGCGGTGTCCGGTACAGACGCGGCACCCGGAGCCGGTACCGAGGCGGCGCCCGGAGCCGGAGCCGGGGATGGGGGTGGAGCTGGGAGCGGGGGCGGACCCGCACCCGATTCGCGTCCTGTTCCCGCGGCCGGTTTCGACCCCGACCCCGACCCCGACCCCGACCCCGGTCCCGGTCCCCGGCCCGGCTCCGGTCCCCGGCCCGGCTCCGGTCCCGTACCCCCGTCCTCCGGCACCCGGCCGCACGGAGAGGAGGCGTCATGACGCGCGCGTACGGGTCCGGGTTCCCCGGCCGCCGGTTCGGCGCTCTCTGCCTGACGTTCGTCCTGTGCGCCCTCCCGGTCCTCACGGGTTGCGGCGGCCGGGCCACCACCCATCACAAACCCGGTACCAGCCACCAGGAGGCCGCCGGTGGCGGCACCCTGCTTCCGGCCCGGGACGAGGCCGGGCACCGGCTCCGGGAGCTGCCCGCCGCCGACGCGCCCACCGTCCGGGTCGAGGCGCGGCCCGATCCCGAGGGCGGCTGGAACATCCACCTCACCGTGGAGAGGTTCCGCTTCACCCCCGAGAGCACCGGCGGCGCGGCCCTCCCGGGCCGGGGCCACGCCCGCCTCCTGGTGGACGGCCGCGAAACCGGCCGCCTGTACGGTCCCTGGGGGTACGTGCCGGCGGGCTCCCACGCCCTGACCGTCCGGCTCCACGCGGACGACCACACCGTCTGGGCCGTCGCGGGCGCCCCCGTCCAGGCCACCGCCCGCCTGGACGACACCCCCACCGCGACTGCGCCACAGACCCCGAGCCCCACCGAAACCGGCCGGACCGTCACCCTCGCCCTCGTCGACGGCACCGTTCGTCCGCCCCCTTCCCGGATCGAGCTGACGAAGGGTGAACGCCTCACCCTCCGCGTCACCAGCGACCGGGCCGACACCCTCCATGTCCACGGCTACGACCGTGAACTGCCCCTCTCGCCCGGCACGCCCGCGTCCCTCACGCTCACGCTGGACCGCACGGGTCTTTTCGAGGTCGAGACCCACGAGTCCGGACTCGTGCTGACCCAACTCGCCGTCCGATGAACGGATTCCTCGCCCACCTCCCCGCTCCGGCCTCCGCCGACCTCCTCGCCCCGGCTCACGCCCATGTCCCCGCCCCGGCTCCCGTCCTCCCACTCGCCCACGGCGTGGGCTCCCGGCACGACCTCCCCCTCTCGCCCTTCTACGCCTACGCCGGTGCCCTCACCGCGCTCCTCGTCTCCTTCCTCGCCCTGGGCCTGCTCTGGTCCTCCTCCCGCTTCCGGGGCGACCTGGCCGGACGCCCCCTCCCCGCCTCCTTCCAACGGGCCGCCGACGCCCCGGCCACCCGCGCCGCCCTCCGTGTCCTCGGCTCCGCCGTGAGCCTGGTCCTCCTCCTCCACCTCCTCCTCGGCCCGGACGACCCGGACCTCAACCCCGCTCCCGGCGCCCTCTACGTCCTCCTCTGGGTCGGACTCGTCCCCGTTTCCCTCCTGTTCGGTCCCGTCTGGCGTCTTCTCAACCCCCTGCGCGCCCTGCACTCCCTCCGTCCGCCGCGTGATCCCCGCCCGCTGCCCGCGGCCCTCGGCATCCGCCCCGCCGCCGCCGGACTCCTCCTCTTCACCTGGCTCGAACTCGTCGCCCCCGACAACACCTCCCGCACCGTCCTCCTGTCCGCCCTCGCCGCCCACGCCGGCTTCCAGCTCCTGGGGGCCGCCCGCTACGGCGACCGGTGGTTCGCCCACGCCGATCCCTTCGAGGTGTACTCCTCCCTCCTCGCCCGACTCTCCCCGCTCGGTCGCCGGGCCGACGGCCGACTGGTGCTGCGTTCTCCGTTCGACGGCCTCGACTCCGTCCCCGGCCTCCCCGGTCTGGTCGCCACCGTCTGCGTCCTCCTCGGCTCCACCGCCTACGACGGCCTCTCCGACAACCCCCGCTGGATCACCACCCTCCAGACCTCACCCCTCGGCCCCGTCCCCACCGCCACGTTCGGCCTCCTCGCCGCCGTCGCCCTCGTCGCCGCCTGTTACGGTCTCTGCGCCGGCGTCCTGCGTCTGATGGACCGTGGACTCACCACTCCGCTCACCTCCTTCGCCCACGCGCTGCTCCCCATCGCCCTCGGCTATCTCACTGCCCACTACTTCTCACTCTTAGTCACTGAATTTTTACGCATAGTGATGATGATGGTGGGTATGGTCCCCGCGTCCGCTCCCGATCCACCGCTGGGACCCGAAGGGCTCGCGACCCTCCAGGTGACAGCCGTCGTCACCGGTCACGTCCTCGGTGTCGTCGCGGCCCATGACCGGTCCGTGCGACTCTTCCCGCCCGCCCGGGCCGTCGCCGGCCAACTGCCCCTGTTCATCCTGATGATCGTGTACACGCTCGGCGGCATCGCCCTGCTCGTCGCCTGAGGCCGGACCCCTCCGAAGCCCACCTCGCCCGAAGTCCGATCCCGGTCCGAGCCCCGTCCCTCGGCCGGTCCGAGCCCTGTCCCTCGACCGGTCCGGGTGGGCGGCATCATGGACCCGTGCCCCAGACCCACCCCCAAACCCGCTCCCAGGCCGCTCCGGTGCTCCGCCGCACTCCCGTGCAGCAGCGCAGCGCCGAACGGCTCGCCCGCATCCTCGACACCTGTGCCGCGCTCCTCGACGAGACCGGGTACGAGCGGTTGAGCACCCGCGCCGTCGCCGCTCGCGCCGGGGTCCCCATCGGCTCCGTCTACCGCTTCTTCGGCAACAAGCGGGCCATGGTCGCCGCCCTCGCCCTCCGCAACCTCGACCGCTACGCCGAGCGGGTCTCCGAACGCCTCGCCGCGACACCGCTCCTCGACGCGCGCGGGGCCATCGACGGCGTCCTGGACGAGTTCATCGCGATGAAACGGACCGTTCCCGGTTTCGCGCTCGTGGACTTCGGCCTGCCCGCCGCCGCGGCCGGGGAAGCGGTCGGCGAGCCGTCCCGGACGGTGGCGGGAAGCGCGTCCCGGGCGACCGGGAGGGCGGCCGGAGCGGTGGCCGAAGAAGCTTCGGGCGGGCACGCGGTCCCGTACGGGGGCACGGCTTCCGGAGGGATCGCGGAGCCGGACGGAGGAGCGGAGCCGGACGGAGGAGCGGAGTCGGACGGAGAAGCGGCCCCGGGCGGAGAGGCGCGGCCGGGGCGCGGTCGCGGCGTGCCCTCCGGCGACGACCCCAACCGTCTCGTCGCCGAGCGGATCTGCGAACTCCTCGCCGCGCACCTGGGCCGTTCCGCCGACGAGGAACTGCACCGGAAGGTGCTCGTCGGGGTCGAGACCGCCGACGCCCTCGTCCGGCTCGCCTTCCGCACGGACCCCGACGGCGATCCGGCCCTCGTCGCCGAGACCCGGCTGCTCCTCCACGCCTACCTGGCGCCTTCCCTCTTGTGACCCGCCACTCCTCGCGGTCGGTCCGTTTCCTGCTGTGTCCCCGGCCCTGACCTGCTTCTTTTGCTCGTATTGCTCACGCGTCAACATCTTGTTAACGCCGGAAGGAGGCACCTACGGTCATCCGGACCGCCGCTCGGCGGCCGTTCAAGGGTGAACGTGAGGTGTCCTCCATGCTGACCGTCCTCGGCTTCGCCATGATCGCGACCTTTCTGGTCCTGATCATGACGAAGAAGATGTCGCCGATCGCGGCGCTCGTGCTGATTCCCGCCCTCTTCTGCGTCGCGGTCGGGCAGGGGGGCCGCCTCGGCGACTACGTCGTCGAGGGGGTCGGCAACCTGGCGCCGACGGCCGCGATGCTGATGTTCGCGATCGTCTACTTCGGCGTCATGATCGACGTCGGCCTGTTCGACCCGATCGTCCGGGGCATCCTGCGCTTCTGCAAGGCCGACCCCCTGCGGATCGTCGTGGGTACGGCGGTGCTCGCCGCGATCGTCTCCCTGGACGGCGACGGCTCCACCACGTTCATGATCACCGTTTCGGCGATGTATCCGCTCTACAAGCGGCTCGGGATGAGCCTGGTCGTCATGACGGGTGTCGCGGCCACCGCCAACGGCGTCATGAACACCCTGCCGTGGGGCGGTCCCACCGCCCGCGCCGCGACCGCCCTGAAGGTGGACGCCGCCGACATCTTCGTGCCGATGATCCCCGCGCTCGCCACGGGGTTGTTCTTCGTCTTCGTCCTGGCGTACGTCCTCGGCCGCCGTGAGCGCAGGCGCGTCGGCCACCTCACGCTCGACGCGGTCCTGGCGCCGGAGCCCGACGCGGTCCTGGTCGCGACGGGCGGGGGCGGTGGCGGTGCCGGTGGTGCCGGCCGTGTCGGCGGTACCGGTGAGAGCGCGGCAGGGAAGGCGGCGGTCTCCGGGAGCGCGGCGGGTGCCGATTCCGGTGCGGGTGCGGGTGAAGGGGACGACGAAGGGTTCCAGGGGCTCGACCCGAACCGCGCCACGCTCCGTCCCCGGCTGTACTGGTTCAACGCGGGTCTGACGGTGGCACTGCTCGCCGCCATGATCCTCGAACTGCTGCCGATCCCGGTGCTCTTCCTGCTCGGTGCCGCCCTCGCGCTCACCGTCAACTACCCGAACATGGCGGAGCAGAAGGCCCGTATCGCCGCCCACGCCGACAACGTCCTGAACGTCACCGGCATGGTCTTCGCCGCCGCCGTCTTCACCGGGGTCCTCACCGGCACCGGCATGGTCAAGCACATGGCCGACTGGCTCGTCGGTGCGATCCCCGACGCCATGGGCTCGCAGATGGGCCTGGTCACCGGCGTGCTGAGCCTGCCGCTCACCTACTTCATGTCGAACGACGGCTTCTACTTCGGCGTGCTGCCCGTCCTCGCGGAAGCGGGCGCGGCCCATGGCGTGTCGTCCCTGGAGATCGCGCGGGCGTCGATCGTCGGCCAGGCGCTGCACATGTCGAGCCCGCTGGTGCCCGCCGTGTACGTCCTCGTCGGCATGGCGAAGGTGGAGTTCGGCGACCACACCAGGTTCACGGTGAAGTGGGCCGCGCTGACCTCGCTGGTCGTCCTGGCGGCGGCGGTTCTCTACGGGATCGTCTGAGGGCACTGGTGACCGGGGCCCGGAGTCCCGTTCCCAGTCTCCGGCCCCCATCTCCGGCCCCGGTCCCCGGTCCCCGGTCCCCGGTCCCCGGTCCCCGGTCCCCGGTCCCCGGTCCCCGGTCCCCGGTCCCCGGTCCCCGGTCCCCGGTCCCCGGATCCCGGCTCTGAGCCGGACGGGCTACTCGGGGGACGACACGGGCATGTCGGCCTCTCTACGGCCAAGGGGTGACTGATAGTCGGATTATCGGTTGAACCATCCGACATGTCCCTTCTCGGAGGAATCAGCATGCCCGTTCGTGCCGTTCGTCCCCTCGCCGCCACCCTCGCGGCCACGGCCGCCTTCGGCGGCCTCGCTCTCGCCGGCGCCCCGGCGGCGTTCGCCGCCCCCGGCGACAACGGCGACATCAAGGTCCACAAGGTCGGCACCCCCTACGGCGACCTGGGCGACGAGGCGAAGGTCTGCAAGTTCTACCTCGCGGCCTTCAACTTCGACGTCCTTCAGGAGGTGAGCTGGGAGATCACCCCCCAGCCGCCCCGCCCGGAGGTCCCGACCCTCACCGGCCGCGTCGCGCTGGCCACCGGGATGGGCCACACCAACCCGCTGACCCTGCCGGAGGGGCAGTACCGGGTCACCTGGACCTTCCCGGGCGCCCTTCCGGCCGGCAAGCAGAAGATCTTCACTGTCGACTGCCACGGCAACGGTCCCGGCCGTCCCGGCCACGGCAACAACGGCCCGGAGAACAACCACGGCAACAACGGCGCGGAGAACAACCACGGCAAGCCCCCGCACGGCGCGGTGGGCGCGGGCGGCGGCGGCAGCGCGGAGCTCGCCGCCGCCGAGGACTCCTCCGGTCCCGGTGTCGGGGCGGCCGTCGCCGCCGGCCTCGCCGGTACGGCCGGACTGGTCCTGATCCGCCGTTCGCGCCGCCGCAGCAATGGCGCCGCGTAGGTCCCGCCTCATGCGCAGGCGGCGGCGCCTGTTCCGGCTCGTCAGGACCGTGGTGGTGACCGTGGTCCTGGTGGTCGGAGGCGTCTGGTGGGCCGGTGACGAGGAGCCGGCCGGGCCGTCCCTCGCCTCCGGTCCCGCCGCCTCCGGTCCGGCCGCCTCCGAAGCGGCCGCGGCCGGGGCGCCGGCCGCCCTGGACCACAACGCGAAACCCGGGGGGCGGCCGGGGGGCGCGTCCCCGCCCCGGTCGAAGGACACGTCCCGGCGGGCGGCCGCGCCGCTTCCCCGTTCGCGTCCCATCGCCGTCGCGGTCCCCGCCATCACCATCGAGGCGCCCGTGACCGACCTCGGCCTCGACGCCGCGGGCCGGCTCGCCGCTCCGCCGGTCGACAACCCGCGGGTCGTCGGCTGGTACGCCAAGGGGCCCGCCCCGGGTGAACGGGGGACCGCCGTCGTCGTCGGTCACCGCGACACCCGTACCGGCCCCGCCATCTTCCTCAACCTCAACGCGCTCAGCCCCGGCAACACCGTCCGGGTCGCCCGCGCGGACGGCAAGGTCGCCGTCTTCACGGTGGACCGCGTCCGGACGTACGCCAAGAACGCCTTCCCCGACAAGGAGGTGTACGGCGCCACCGGGCGGCCCGAACTGCGGCTGCTCACCTGTGGCGGAGCGTTCGACCGGGGGACGGGGTACGAGGCGAACATCGTCGTCTTCGCCCATCTCACCGACATCGCCCAGAAGATCTGACGCCTCCGCGAGCCACGGGCCACGAGTCGGTGGACCGGGTGGAACAGTACGTCCGACCGGCGGCCCCAGCCGCCCCGCCGGTCTCCCCGCCGCGTCCGGCGGGCCACGCCGTCCGGCGCGCGCCCGCCGGACGCGGCGGCATGCCCGCGCCCGGGTTCCGGGACCGACGCCCGGGTTCCGGGACCCGGACCCGGGGACTGAGACCCGGGGCACGTCCCGGAGCCCTGGCGCCGGAAAACTAACGTCGCTAGTTTGGGTGGACGACGAGCCCGTCGGCAACGTGAGGAGACAGCGGATGAAGGCGCACGACGCGATGTACATCGGCGGGGAGTGGCGACCCGCCTCCTCCACGGACACCATCCCGGTGATCAACCCGGCGGACGAGCAGGTCATCGGCCACGTCCCGGCCGGCACCGCCGAGGACGTCGACGCCGCCGTACGCGCCGCCCGTGCCGCGCTGCCCCGCTGGGCCGCCACCCCGCCCGCCGAGCGCGGTGCCCGTATCGCCGCCCTGCGCGACGCGCTCGCCGCCCGCGCCGAGGAGATCGCCGCCACCGTCACCGCCGAGCTGGGCGCCCCGCCGCAGCTCGCCGCCGCCGTGCACGCCGGACTGCCGATCGCCGTCGCCGGCACGTACGCCGAACTCGCCGCCACCCACCCCTTCGAGGAGAAGGTCGGCAACTCCACCGTCTACGCCGAACCGGTCGGCGTCGTCGCCGCGATCACGCCCTGGAACTACCCCCTCCACCAGATCGTCGCCAAGGTCGCCCCGGCCCTCGCCGCCGGCTGCACCACCGTCCTCAAGCCCGCCGAGGACACCCCGCTCACCGCGCAGCTCTTCGCGGAGGCCGTGCACGAGGCGGGTCTGCCCGCCGGCGTCTTCAACCTGGTCACCGGCCTCGGCCCGGTCGCCGGGCAGGCGCTCGCCGAGCACCCGGACGTGGACCTCGTCTCCTTCACCGGCTCCACCGCCGTCGGCCGCCGCATCGGCGCCCTCGCGGGCGGGGCCGTCAAGCGGGTCGCCCTCGAACTCGGCGGCAAGTCCGCCAACGTGATCCTGCCGAGCGCCGACCTCCCGAAGGCCGTCGCCGTCGGCGTCGCCAACGTCATGTCCAACTCCGGCCAGACGTGCAGCGCCTGGACCCGCATGCTGATCCCCGCCGACCGGTACGAGGAGGCGGTCGCGCTCGCCGCCGAGGCGGTCGCCAAGTACGTCCCCGGCGAACGCGTCGGGCCGCTGGTCAACGCCAGGCAGCGGGAGCGCGTCCGCGGCTACATCGAGAAGGGGATCGAGGAGGGCGCCCGGCTCGTCGCCGGCGGTCCCGGGGCCCCGCGCGAGACCGGCTACTACGTCTTCCCGACCGTCTTCGCCGACGTCACCCCGGACATGACCATCGCCCAGGAGGAGATCTTCGGGCCGGTCGTCTCGCTCCTCCGGTACGAGGACGAGGAAGAGGCCCTCGCCATCGCCAACGGCACCGTCTACGGTCTCGCCGGGGCCGTCTGGGGCGACCCCGAGGAGGCCGTCGCCTTCGCCCGCCGCATGGACACCGGCCAGGTCGACATCAACGGCGGACGCTTCAACCCGCTGGCGCCGTTCGGCGGTTACAAGCAGTCCGGCGTCGGCCGGGAGCTCGGTGCGCACGGCCTCTCCGAGTACCTCCAGACCAAGTCCCTCCAGTTCTGACGGTTCCGGCGCCCCCGGTGCCCCCGATGTCCCGGCCGGTGGTTCCGGCGGCTCCGGTGGTCCCGGCGCCCGGCACACCGACGACCCCGGCAGTTCCGGTAGTTCTGGCAGTTCCGACAGTTCCGAGCCCCGAGGAGCACCGCACGTGAGCCTGATCCGCGCCGCCGTCCTGCCCGCCGTCGGCGCTCCGCTGGAGATAACCGACATCGACCTCCCCGAACCCGGTCCCGGCCAGGTCCGGGTCCGCCTCGCCGCCGCCGGCGTGTGCCATTCCGACCTCTCCCTCTCCAACGGCACCATGCGCGTCCCGGTCCCGGCCGTCCTGGGCCACGAGGGCTCCGGCACCGTCGTCTCCGTCGGCGAGGGCGTCACGCACATCGCCCCCGGCGACGAGGTCGTCCTCAACTGGGCACCGTCCTGCGGGCGTTGCCACCCCTGTTCGCTCGGGGAGGTCTGGCTCTGCGCCGACGCCCTCACCGGCGCCGCGAACGTCCACGCCCGCACCCAGGGCGGCACCGACCTCCACCCCGGCCTGAACGTCGCCGCCTTCGCGGAGGAGACGGTCGTCGCCGCCCGCTGCGTGCTCCCCGTGCCCGACGGCGTACCGCTCGCCGACGCCGCCCTGCTCGGCTGCGCCGTCCTCACCGGCTGGGGCGCGGTCCACCACGCGGCGCGGGTCCGGGAGGGCGAGACCGTCGCGGTGTTCGGCGTCGGCGGTGTGGGCCTCGCCGCGCTCCAGGCCGCCCGGATCGCGGGCGCCTCGACGATCGTCGCCGTGGACGTCACCCCGGAGAAGGAGGCGCTGGCGAGGGCGGCCGGGGCCACCGAGTACGTCGTCGCCTCCGGGACCACGGCGAAGGACATCCGGAAGCTGACCGGGGGCCAGGGCGTCGACGTGGCCGTGGAGTGCGCGGGCCGCGCCGTCTCCATCCGTACCGCCTGGGAGTCCAGCCGGCGCGGCGGCCGCACCACGGTCGTCGGCATCGGCGGCAAGGACCAGCAGGTCACCTTCAACGCCCTGGAGATCTTCCACTGGGGCCGCACCCTGGCCGGCTGCGTCTACGGCAACTCGAACCCCGGCGAGGATCTGCCGGTCCTCGCCGGTCACATCCGGGCCGGCCGGTTCGACCTCGCTTCCCTCGTCACCGAACGGATCACCCTGGACGGCATCCCGGGCGCCTTCGACAACATGCTCGCGGGCAAGGGCGGCCGGGCCCTGGTGGTCTTCCCCTGAGACGTGTACGGAGGGCCGCGCCACCCCGGGGGGAGGCGCGGCCCTCCGCGTACACGGGCACGTCGCACGGCACCCGTCACGGACCACGGACCACGGGGCCGGGACGGGGCGCGGGCCGCGCGGACGGCCGTGCCGTACGAACCCTCCCGGGCCGGACCCGGAGAGGGGACCGGCCGGGTCAGGCGAGCTGGATGGTCAGGGAGCCGGCGATCAGCAGGGCGAGCCCCAGGGCACGCGACGTGGTGAGGGGGCGCCGCGGGAGCCTGAAGAGGCCCTTGTGGTCGATCAGGGCCGAGGTGAGCTGCTGGCCCGTCACGGTGAGGGCGACGGTCACCGCGGCGCCGATGGACGGGATGAGCAGGAAGGTGCCGGTGACGTAGGCGGCGGCGCAGACGCCGCCGATCCACCCCCACCAGGGCATCTTCTTCAGCGGGGTGATCCGGGGCCTCGGGGTGCGGCGCGTCGCGTACAGCACGAGCAGGACGACGGCGATGGTGAAGGTCGCCACCGCGAAGCTGATCACGGCCACGGTGAGGGGCTCCTCGAGCCGGGTCCGCAGCTGGGCGTTGACCGCGCCCTGCACCGGCAGCATGCCGCCGGCCGCGATGCCGAGGACGATCCGGCCGGCGCGCCCGGCGCCCGACGTTCCGGGGTGCTGGGCGCCGGCCTTCATGCCCCGGATGATCACGACGATGCCCGCGAGGACGGCCGCGGCGCCGAGGACGATGCCGGCGCCGAGTTCCTTCCGCTCCAGGCCGAGGAGGCCGAGGAGGTCGAGCGCGAGCGAGGCGAACATCTGGCCGGTGACGAAGAGCCCGACGGCCGCGAGGGCGCCGAGCCGCGGGAACAGCAGGATGCCGCTCGTGATGTAGAGCGGACTGGCCAGTCCGCCGAGCAGCTGCCAGGGCTCGACGTCGGGCAGCCCTCCGAGCGCACCGAGCGCGCCGGCCGCCGCCGCGAGCACGACGAGCAGACCCGTCGCGACGCCGAGCTGGAGGGTGGAGGCGCCGTACGGGGTGCCGACGGCCGAGTTGAGCTGGAGGTTCACCGAAGCCTGGACGGCCAGGAGGCAGCCGACCAGCAGGGCCGCGGCGAGGAGCGCGGTGTGCATCTGGATCTCCCCGGGACGGGATGACGGGCAGTCAAGTGGACATTGAGTCCGATTAGGTTGCCATGCGTCATGGCAAACGGACAAGGTGTCCATTTGATTTCGGGGGAAGTAGGGTCGGGGCCATGAGCGACGACGAGCAGCGCGCACGCGGACCCGCCGTGCGCCGGCCCGAAGGGCTCCTCGGTGATCTCCGGGCCCCGGACGACCGGCCGCCCGGGCCCCGCAGGCGCGCGGACGCGGAACGGAACCGTGCCCGGATCCTGGCGGCGGCCGAGCGGCTCTTCACCGAGGGCGACCCGAGGGCGGTCACCATGGACCGGATCGCCAGGGCGGCCGGGGTGGGCCGCGCCACGCTGTACCGGAGCTTCCCCGACCCGCCGTCGGTCGCCGTGGCCCTGCTCGACGACCACGAACGCCGGTTGCAGGAGCAGCTCGTCCACGGCCCGCCGCCGCTCGGTCCCGGCGCTCCGGCGGGGGAGCGGCTGGCGGCGTTCTACCTGGCGATGCTCGATCTCCTCGAACGGCACCTGCCGCTGGCGCTGGGCGCGGAGACCGGGCCCGCCCGCTTCCGGACGGGCGCGTACGGCTTCTGGCGCGTCCACGTCCGGACGCTCCTCGTGGACCACGGGATCGAGGACCCGGATCCGCTGGTCGACATCGCGCTCAGTCCCCTGTCGCCCGAACTCTTCCACTTCCAGCGGCACGAACTCGGCCTGTCGGCCGAGCGCGTCGGGCGTTCGCTCACGGTCTTCGCCCGGCAGCTGCTGCGGCCCGGTGGGGAGCGCTGAGGGCCTTCCGCCGGAAGCGGCGCGGCTCGATCCGGGACCGTACGGGCACGGCGGGCCGGGCGGGCCGCCCGCGCGCCGCCGCCGGGCCCCGGGCGGCCGTGGAGCGGCCGGTGGCGACCGTACGGCCCGTCAGGCGGATCCGGCCGTTCCGGAGGTGGCGGAAGTCCGCGCCCGGGAGCGGGAGACGGCCACGCCCACGAGGCACAGCACGCCCCCGGCGAGGGTGAGCGGGCCGGGCAGCTCGCCCAGGAAGGCCCAGGCGAGCAGCACCACGAGGGCGGGCACGGCGTACGTCGTCGCGCCCATCCGCCCGGCGGTCGTACGGGCGAGGGCGTACGCCCAGGTCGTGAACGCGAGCGCGGTGGGGAACACCCCGAGGTAGACCATGTTCAGGGTCGCCGGCAGCGGCGCCCGCCCCATCTCCCCGATCAGCTGCCCGGCGAACGGCAGGCACGCCACCGCCCCCACCAGGCACCCAAACGTCGTCACCTGGAGCGCGCTGCCGTGTGCGAGCGCCGGCTTCTGGGCGACGACCCCGCCCGCGTACGCCACCGCCGCGACCAGGCAGAGCGCGACCCCCAGTACCGAGGCGTGGCCGCCGGAGGAGCCCCGGGACATCGAGAGGCCGACCGTCACCGCGCCCGCGAACGAGACCGCCATGCCCGCGAGCAGCCGGGGCGGCAGGGCCTCTCCGAGGAACCGCGCGCCGAGCAGGGCGATCAGGATCGGTCCGACGTTCACCACCATCGCCGCCGTGCCCGCGTCCACCTCCTGCTCGCCCCAGTTGAGCACCACCATGTACACCCCGAACCAGAGCAGTCCGGAGACCGCGATCCCCGGCAGGGCCGCCTGTGGCGGGAGCCCCTCCCGCCGCACCAGGAGGACGGCGCCGAGGACCAGCACCCCGGAGAGGAGCCGTCCGAGCGCGAGCGCGCCGGGGGAGTAGGCCGCCCCCGCGCTGCGGATGGAGACGAAGGCGGAGGCCCACAGCACGACGGTGACGCCGGCCGCGGCGAACGCGAGCCGGGAGGACTGTTTCTGCATGGCCCGACGGTAGGCGGTGGACCGTTCGGCGAACACCGCAATGTTCCCGGAGCCGGAGCCGGAGCCGGAGCCGGAGCCGGAGCCGGAGCCCGAGCCGGGGCCCGAGCCCGAGCACGAGCCGGGGCCCGGACCGGAACCAGGAGCGGTCCCCTTCACCGCAGCGTCCCCGGCGCGATCCCCAGACCGTCCCACAGGGCGTTCTCGCCCGCCGGGGTCACCTTCACGGCCCGCTCGGATCCGATCCGTACGCACCACCCGGCGCCGAGCGCGTGGCGGCAGAGCGCGGCGCCCGCGACCCCCGCGAGGTGCGGACGGCGTTCGGTCCAGTCGAGGCAGCCGCGCGCGACGGGCCGCCGTCCCCTCCGTACGAGGGCGATGCCCTGTTCGTCGAACCAGGCCAGGCCCCGGTCCGTGAGCGCGAACCCGGTGTCCTGGCGCAGGAGTCCCCGTGCCGTCAGCGCGTCGGTGATCGCGATGCCGAGCCGCCCGGCGAGGTGGTCGTAGCAGGTCCGGCCGCGGGCCATCGCCTCCCCGGCGCTCGCCTCCCGCAGTGAGCGGGGCCGGGCGGGCACCGCGGGACCCGACCGGGCGGCCAGATCCTCGACGAGCTGCGCGACCCCGGGGTCGGCGAGCCGCACGTACCGGTGCCGGCCCTGCCGTTCCTCCGTGAGCAGCCCGCCCCCGACCAGCTTTCCGAGGTGTTCGCTCGCGGTGGAGGGCGCCACCCCGGCGTGCCGGGCGAGCTCCCCGGCGGTCCAGGCCCGTCCGTCCAGCAGGGCGAGCAGGAACGCGGCGCGGCTCTCGTCCGCGAGGAGCGCCGCGAACGCGGCGAGGTCACCGGCTGTCATGGGTCCAGGTTGCCGTGCTCACGCTTCGGCGGCGGCCGAAGTGCCGGGACCCCGCCCAGACCGCGCGCCCGATCCGCCCGCCCGGTCCGCGTACTGCGCGGCGAGCCCGTCGAGGAGTGCCCGCAGGCCCGTCTCGAAGGCCCCCTCGTCCACCTTCTGGCGGTGCTCCGCGAGCAGGTGGGCCTGGCCCAGGTGGGGGTAGTCGGCGGGGTCGTACGCCGTCTCGTCGTCCACGAAGCCGCGGGCGAAGGAGCCGAGGGCGGAGCCGGTGACGAAGTACCGCATCAGGGCGCCGATGTACGTGGCCTGGGCAGGCGGCCAGCCCGCGCGGACCATCGCGCCGAAGACGGCGTCGGCGACGCGCAGGCCCGCCGGCCGGCGCCCGGGCCCCTGGGCCAGGACCGGGACGATGTGCGGGTGGTCCGCGAGGGCGGCCCGGTAGGAGACGGCCCAGTCGTGCAGGGCGGTCCGCCAGTCGCGGGGGTCGTCCTCCGCGAACATCGACAGGTCGATCTTCGCGCTCACCGCGTCCGCGACCGCGTCGAGGATCTCGTCCTTGGTGCGGAAGTGGTTGTAGAGGGAGGGGCCGCTCACCCCCAGTTCGGCCGCGAGCCGGCGGGTGGAGAGGGAGGCCAGCCCCTCCGCGTCGACCAGCGCGCCCGCCGTCTCGACGATGCGGTCTCGGCTGAGCAGGGGCTTGCGCGGTCGGGCCATGGCCCACATAGTAGGCGTGCGATCCGAAAACTAGCACTGGTAATTAAATGGACGGGTGAGGTGGCACGGTGGATCTGGCGCTGAGCGAGGAGCAGGAGGCCATACGGCGGCTCGCCGAGGACTTCGTCGCACGCGAGGTGAGCCCGCACGCCGCCGCGTGGGACCGCGCGGAGGAGGTGGACCGGGGGATCGTGAAGAAGCTCGGCGCCGTCGGCTTCCTCGGCCTCACCCTCCCCGAGGAGTACGGCGGTTCGGGCGGCGACCACCTCGCGTACTGCCTGGTGACCGAGGAGCTGGGGCGCGGCGACTCCTCCGTGCGCGGCATCGTCTCCGTCTCCCTGGGGCTGGTCGCCAAGACGATCGCCGCCTGGGGGGACGAGGAGCAGAAGCGGACCTGGCTGCCCCGGCTCGCCTCCGGCGAGGCGCTCGGCTGCTTCGGGCTCACCGAACCGGGCACCGGCTCCGACGCCGGGAACCTGGCCACCCGCGCCGTACGGGACGGAGGCACCGGTGACTACGTGATCAACGGCACCAAGATGTTCATCACCAACGGCACCTGGGCCGACGTCGTGCTGCTCTTCGCCCGCACGAACGACACGCCCGGCCACAAGGGCGTCTCCGCCTTCCTCGTCCCCGCCGACGCCCCCGGCCTCACCCGCCGCCCCGTCCACGGCAAGCTCGGCCTGCGCGGCCAGGCCACCGCCGAACTGGTCCTGGAGGACGTCCGCGTCCCGGCCGCCGCGATGCTCGGCCCCGAGGGCAAGGGCTTCGCCGTCGCCATGTCGGCCCTCGCCAAGGGGCGCATGTCGGTCGCGGCGGGCTGCGTCGGCATCGCGCAGGCCGCGCTGGACGCGGCGCTGCGCTACGCGGGGGAGCGCGAGCAGTTCGGGAAGCCCATCGCCTCCTACCAGCTGGTGCAGGAGCTCGTCAGCGACATCGCCGTCGACGTGGACGCGGCCCGGCTGCTCACCTGGCGGGTCGCCGACCTGATCGACCGGGGCGAGGACTTCGCCACCGCCGCCTCGAAGGCGAAGCTGTACGCCTCCGAGGCCGCCGTCCGCGCCGCCAACAACGCCCTCCAGGTCTTCGGCGGTTACGGCTACATCGACGAGTACCCGGTCGGCAAGCTGGTCCGCGACGCGCGCGTCATGACCCTGTACGAAGGCACCAGCCAGATCCAGAAGCTCATCATCGGCAGGGCGCTCACGGGGATCTCGGCCTTCTGAGTACGCCGGCTGAGTACGCGGGCGGATGCGGCGGGTGCCGCGTCCGCCCGATCCTGGCCGGTATGAGCGACACACAGGTCAAGCAGCAGAACACCGCCGCCTACTACACGCAGGCCGTCATCTCCTTCGGGGTCGCGATCGCGGCCGTGGCCGTCGGCGTCTACCAGCTCGACGCCAGCGCCTGGGTGCGGGCCTTCCTCGCCGTCTCGGTCCTCTACCTCACGACCTCGGCCTTCACCCTCGCCAAGGTCGTCCGCGACCGCCAGGAGGCGGGCCAGATCGTCAGCCGCGTCGACCAGGCCCGGCTGGAGAAGCTCCTCGCCGAGCACGACCCCTTCCAGAAGCTCTGAGCCGGCCTCCGTTCCGCTCCGCCCGCCGGTGCTTGGGGACCGGCGGGCCGTGGGTAGGGAGCGGTGGACAGGGGAGTGAACGGCTTCGGGGGGTGTCGTGGATCTCGGTTCCGTGATCATCGCGGTGACGGGCGTGGCGGGGACGCTGGGGGGCGCGGTCCTCAGCCAGCGGGTCGCCGAACGGGTGAGACGCCGGGAGACGGCACTGCTCCGGGACCACGAGGAGGCCCGCGAGAACCTGCTCCTGCGGCGCGCCTGCTACGTGGCCCTCAACCGCGGCGCGCGCCAGTTCACCACGGCGCTCAACCGGCACCTGCACGTCATCCGGGAGGGCGGTGCGGGGGAGGCCGACAAGGAGGCGCTGGAGGAGGCGAAGAGGGTCCACCGCGACAGCCACTCCGAGGCGCAGATGATCGCCCCCGATGCCGTGCTGGCACGGACGAGCGAGGTCAACAGGGCGTTGAGCGAGGTCTACGGCCAGGTCAAGCGCCTCGAACGGGGAGAGCCCGAACCCGGCGAGACGGTGGCCGGCGCGGCCCGGGACCAGGCGGAGATCTGGGGCCTGCTCCGCGCCATGAGGACCGCGATGCGCCGGGACCTCGGCGTGGCCCCGGAGGAGTGACGCCGCGCCGGCCGGTCCGCCCCGCCGGGGCCCCGGGCGAATCTAAGCGCTTGCTCACCCTCGTTGTATGGTGTTCGTCCTGACGGGGACCGAGAGGGAGTACGGAATGAGCGCGGCGGAGGAGACGCCCGGCGGCGAGGACGTGCCCTGGGGCGAGGTCACGCCCGAGGCGGCCCGGCGGCTGCTCGTGGCCGCCGTCGAGGCGTTCGCCGAGCGCGGCTACCACGCCACCACCACCCGGGACATCGCCGGCCGTGCCGGGATGAGCCCGGCCGCGCTCTACATCCACTACAAGACCAAGGAAGAGCTGCTCCACCGGATCAGCCGGATCGGTCACGACAGGGCCCTGGAGATCCTCCGGGCCGCCGCCGACGGCGAGGGCACCGCCGCCGAGCGCCTCGCCGACGCCGTGCGCTCCTTCGTCCGCTGGCACGCCGAGCGCCACACCACCGCCCGCGTCGTGCAGTACGAACTCGACGCCCTCGGTCCCGCGCACCGCGCCGAGATCGTGGAGCTGCGCCGGCGGTCCGACGCGGCCGTGCGCGGGATCATCGAGGAGGGGGTCGCGGCGGGGGAGTTCGACGTCCCCGACGTGTCCGGCACCACGATCGCCGTGCTGTCCCTCTGCATCGACGTCTCGCGCTGGTTCACCACCCAGGGCCGCCGCACGCCCGACGAGGTCGGCGCGCTCTACGCCGACCTCGTGCTCAGGATGGTCGGCGCTCAGAAGTAGTAGCGGGAGATCGACTCGGCGACGCAGACCGGCTTCCCGGAGCCCTCGCGCTCGACGGTCACCACTGCCGTCACCTGCACCCCGCCGGCGACCTCCTCGACCTCCGTCAGGACGGCCGTGGCGCGCAGCCGCGAGCCGACCGGTACGGGGGCGGGGAAGCGCACCTTCCCGGTGCCGTAGTTGACGCCCATCCGCACGTTCTCGACCACCAGGACCTGCGGGACGAGCACCGGGAGCAGCGACAGGGTCAGATAGCCGTGCGCGATGGTCGTGCCGAACGGTCCGGCGGCGGCGCGCTCCGGGTCGACGTGGATCCACTGGTGGTCCCCGGTGGCCTCGGCGAAGAGGTCGATCCGCTTCTGGTCGACCTCCAGCCAGTCGCTGTACCCCAGCCGCTCGCCGACCCCGGCGCGCAGCTCCTCGGCGGAGGTGAAGATCCTCGGCTCGGCCATGTCCCTGCTCCCTCTCGTCACGCTCTCCCGGCCTCCCGGCCCTGCGGTCCCGGGTGTTCCGGTCGCGCTGTCCAAGCGCTTGCTCAGCATTGTGGCGAGGGCGGCACGCTGTCAACGCCCGGCCGGACACCGGGCGGACGCCGGTCCGGACGCCGGGGCGGGCACCCGGCCGGACGCCGGGAGGGGTCCCGTAGGGTCGCGGAGTGCCGCAGATCCCAGAGAAGATCCACGAACTCACCGTCGGCCAGCTCTCCGCCCGCAGTGGAGCCGCCGTCTCCGCCCTGCACTTCTACGAGGCCAAGGGGCTCATCAGCAGCCGCCGCACCAGCGGCAACCAGCGCCGCTACAGCCGCGACGCCCTGCGCCGGGTCGCCTTCGTCCGCGCCGCGCAACGGGTCGGCATCCCCCTCGCCACCATCAGGGAGGCGCTTGCCCGGCTCCCGGAGGAGCGCACGCCCACCCGCGAGGACTGGGCCCGGCTCTCGGCGGCCTGGCGCGCCGAACTCGACGAGCGCATCAGGCAACTGGGCCGGCTCCGCGACCACCTGACGGACTGCATCGGATGCGGCTGCCTCTCCCTGGAGACCTGCGTCCTGTCCAACCCGGACGACGCCTTCGGCGAGCGGATGGCGGGCTCCCGCCTCCTCCCGGTGCGCCGCCCGGCCCCGGAGGACGGGGCGTAGGACACGGCGCCGGCCGTGCCGGACCCTCTCGCCGGGTGCCCGCACCGGGCGCGCGCGGGCCGTGCCGGGACCTCCCGGACCCCGGCCGCCCGCCCGCTCCCCGCCCTACGCCGCCGACGCCATCGGCCGGTGCCGGCCGTCCCGGGCCCGGGCCAGCGCCCCCGGCGTGAGCACCGCGCGCGGGACGCCCACGCCGCAGTCCCCGCACACGGGGCCGTACCGGGGGTCGTACCCGTCGCCCGGTCCGGGCCACTCGATCCGGGGCCCCGCGCACACCGGGCACGCCTCGCCCGGTCCGCGCTCCAGGGCCGTGACCAACCGCCGCAGCACCTCCGGCAGCGGGTCCGACGGGTGCACCCCGGGGTCGCCGCACCGGACCACGCCGTTGCCGCCCCAGACCCGCCGGTGCCAGTCGTCGAGCGCGCCGGGCCGGCGCAGCCCCTCGTGCTTCTCGCGCCGCCGCCGGGCGGCGAACCCCTCCTCGTACGCGAGCCACACGGCCCGCGCCTCCTCCAGCTCGTCGAGCGCCGCCACCAGCCGCTCCGGGTCGAGCTCCCGGTCCTCGGGCCCGAACCTGTGTCTGCGGCACAGGTGGTCCCAGGTCGCCCGGTGCCCGTACGGGGCGAACCGTTCCAGGCACTTGCGCAGGGAGTACCTGCGCAGCGCCGTGTCGCACCCCGGATCGCGCACCTGTCTCGCGAGACTCCGGAAACCGGCCATCTCCCGCCACCTCCGTCGCTGGTCCTTCCGCGGTATCAGAGGGACGAACGGGAGGCCCTCCGCGTTCCATCGGTCTTCCGGAGGCGGCCGCCGACGGGACGGAAGGGGCTCCCGGGGCACGGCGGAACGCCCGTGCCCGCCGGGGCTACCGGCCGCTCCCGGACGCCGCCACCACGACCCGGGCCAGCTCCGGACGACAGACGTCGCCGTGCGAGCGGACCACCTCCGCCACGTCCACGCTGACGCACCCCGCGCGCGGCATCCTCCCGCGCAGGACCGCCGCCAGACTCCGTACCGCCGTCCCCGGCACCGCCCGTATGCCGTCGTGCCCGATCGCTCCCCAGCGCGGATCGTCCGCGCCGGGCGGACCGGAACCGTCCGCGAGCCGCGCCGCCAGCGGGTACAGCACGCCGAGCGCCGTGTCGTGCCGCGAGTGACAGGCCACCAACGGGCCGCGGACCCGGTCCTGGAGGCCCCGCAGCGCGCCCGCCCGTCCGGGCGCGTGCGGCAGCTCCGCCGCGAAGGCGTAGTGCGAGAAGGTTCCCTGGAAGAGGGTCACGGAGGCGACCGGCCCGGCCCCGGCGGGCAGCCCCCGCAGCGCGTACGCCACGAGCCGGGCGCCCGTCCCGTGGCCCGCCAGGTGGACCCTGAGTCCGGGGGCGGCGCGGGCGAGCTCGCCGAGCAGCGGCCCGAGCCCGTGTTCCCCGACGTACCCGGCCCGCCGCCGCAGCACGTGGTACGCGGCCTGCCGCACCGCCTCCCGGGCTCCCCTCCGGTACCGCTCCGCCCCGTCCCGGAGCCCGGGGGCCAGGGCCTCGGCGAACAGGGCGCACGCCTCCGCCGGGTCCGAGGCCAGGAACTCCGGCACCGGCCCGCCGTCCCCCGGCACGTCCGCCAGGGTCCGCAGTAGCGCGCCGAACTCCGCGGACGCCACCGTCCCCGACGCCAGCAGGCCGGTGAGCCGTTCCAGGACCGGCTCCCTGTCCGGGAGGACCGTCGCCAGGGCCCGGTAGTCGGGGCCCGGTTCGCCCGTGAACACCGTCGAGGGCCAGACCACCCCCGCGTACCCGGCCTCGGTCCCGGGAGCGAGCAGTCCGGGGAAGGGCGCGAAGAAGTCCGAACAGAGCCGGGTCGCGCCGGACGGGGAGCCGTTCCGCCCGTGCGCGAACAGCACCAGGTCGGAGACTCCCCGCCGGGCCAGCGCGGCGAGGGCCCCCGCCTGTTCCGGCGGCCCCCCGCCGTCCTCGTCGAAGACGATCTCCCGGTACGGCTCCACACTCATCCCGGTCACGGCACGACCGTCCCTCCGCTTCGAGGGGGCCGCGGCACCGGGTGCGCCCGTGCGCGGGCGGCGGCTCCACGGCCAGCATGCCCGCGCGCGGTCCTCCCCAGACCCGCGGCGAGGGGTCCGGCGTCACCGCGCCACCGGAACACGGGGGCGACGGGCCGGGAGAGCCGCGCGGGAAGGGAGGGGCGCGGAGGGGCCCGCTCCGCGGGCGGCCCTCAGCGGTAGAGCAGGTACCCCCGCCGCACCGCCCGGAAGACGTCCAGGTCCGCCTGCCACGCCCCCACGACCTCGGCCGTGTCCGCGCCCGCGTCGATCAGGGTCCGCACCCGGGCCGAACCGGTCAGCCGGTCGATCCAGTGGTCCGGCCGCCAGGCGAAGCCGGACCAGGTGCGGCGGGCGGTGACCAGGAGGCCGATCCCCGTCCGTACCGGGTCGAAGGCCTCCCGGTCGTGGACGTGCAGCTGCACCCCGCCCACGGTCCTTCCCTGGAACTTGGAGAAGACCGGCGCGAAGTACGCCTCGCGGAAGCGGACCCCGGGCAGGCCGAGCGCGTTCGCCGCCTCCGCCCACCGGTGGTCCACCCCCTCGGCGCCGAGGAGTTCGAAGGGACGGGTGGTGCCCCGGCCCTCGGAGAGGTTCGTGCCCTCGAAGAGGCAGGTGCCCGAGTAGACGAGCGCGGTCTCCGGCGTGGGCATGTTGGGGCTGGGCGGGACCCAGGGCAGCCCGGTGGCGTCGAAGAAGTCCGTCCGCCGCCACCCCGTCATCCGCACGGTCTCCAGGGCGACGGGCTCGTCCAGGAACTCGCCGTTGAAGAGCAGGGCCAGCTCCGCCACCGTCATGCCGTGCGCCTGCGCGACCGGCTCGCGTCCCACGAAGGTGGCGAACGCCCGGTCCAGGACGGGGCCGAGGGCCGCGCGGCCGGTCACCGGGTTCGGCCGGTCCAGGACCACGAACCGCTTCCCGGCGAGGGCGGCGGCCTCCATGCAGTCGTACAGCGTCCAGATGTAGGTGTAGAAGCGCGCCCCCACGTCCTGGATGTCGAAGACGACCGTGTCCACCCCGGAGGCGGCGAAGACGTCGGCCAGCGGCCGGCCGCTCTTCAGGTACGTGTCGTACACGGGCAGCCCCGTCGCCGGGTCGTCGTACCGGCCCTCCGAACCGCCCGCCTGGGCGGTGCCCCGGAAGCCGTGCTCGGGGCCGAAGACGGCGACCAGGTCCACCCGCTCGTCGGCGTGCATCACGTCCACCAGGTGGCGCGCGTCGGCGGTCACGCCGGTCGGGTTGGTGACGACCCCGACCCGTTGGCCGGACAGGAGGGCGTACCCGTCCGCCGCGAGCCGTTCGAAGCCGGTCCGCACCCGGCGGTGCCCGGCCCCCCGGTCCGGGGGCACGGCCCGGGCGGGGTGCGCGGTGGCGGCCGTCGCCCCGAGGGCGCCTCCGGCGGCCAGCAGACTCCGACGCGACAGACCCATGCGCGAACCTCCTCGATCGCCGGCCCCGGCCGGGGCGCGTGACACGGGCACGCACGCTAGCGGTCCCGGCGGCATCCGGGAACGAGGCGTGCGGATCCGCTCTTCCCCCCGTACATACCGACCGGTTAGTCTGCGCGGGTCGTCGTCCCGGAAAGTCCTGGAGAGGTGGGCCACCCATGAGCGCGGACACGAGCACGGGAACGGGTACGGGCGTCCTTCGCGGCGCCGGGGTCGTCGTCACCGGAGCGGGCGGCGGCATCGGCGCCGCCCTCGCCCGCCGCTTCGCCGCCGAAGGCGCCCGGGTCGTCGTCAACGACCTCGACGCCGACCGCGCCCGCGCCGTCGCCCGGGAGATCGGGGCCGTCGCCGTCCCCGGCGACGCCTCCGCCGTCGTGGACGAGGCCCGCGAGGCCCTGGGCGGCGCCGGCGCCCTCGACGTGTGGTGCGCCAACGCCGGCCTCGCCTCGCCCGGGGACGCCTTCGCCGACGAGGACGTCTGGGCCGCGGCCTGGGACGTCAACGTCATGGCCCACGTCCGCGCGGCCCGCGCCCTGCTCCCGGAGTGGCTGGAGCGCGGCAGCGGCCGCTTCGTCTCCACCGTCTCGGCCGCCGGACTGCTCACCATGATCGGCGCGGCGCCGTACAGCGTCTCCAAGCACGGCGCGTACGCCTTCGCCGAATGGCTCTCGCTCACCTACCGGCACCGCGGCCTCGCCGTCCACGCCATCTGCCCGCAGGGCGTCCGCACGGACATGCTCACCGCCGCCGGGAGCGCGGGCGAGCTGGTCCTCGCCCCCACGGCCATCGAGCCCGAGGCCGTCGCGGACGCCCTCATGGACGCCGTCGGGGACGGCCGCTTCCTGGTCCTGCCCCACCCCGAGGTCGCCGGTTACCACCGCAACCGGGCCACCGACCCCGAGCGCTGGCTCGCCACCATGAACCACGTCCAGCGCACCTGGGAGACGGGCGCCCGTTAGGCCGGGCCCCGGCGGATGGGAAGATCTGGGGCGGAGACGGCGTTCCCGGCACGGAGGACGACCGCGCGTGCCGGTACGGGCACGCATCAGAACGAGCGCGAGGGAAGGCGGCGGAGCATGGCCAGGACGACGGACGGGAGCGGAGCCCCCGTCCCCCAGAGGCTCCTCGCCGCCGCCACCCGGCTCTTCGCGGAGCGGGGCTACGACCGCACCTCCGTCCAGGAGATCGTGGAGGCCGCCGGGGTCACCAAGGGCGCCCTCTACCACTACTTCGGTTCCAAGGAGGACCTCCTCCAGGAGGTCTACGCCCGCGTCCTGCGCCTCCAGCAGGAACGGCTCGACGCCTTCGCCGGTGCCGACGCGCCCGTGGAGGAACGGCTGCGCGCCGCCGCCGCCGACGTCGTCGTGACCACCATCGAGAACCTGGACGACGCGGCGATCTTCTTCCGCTCCATGCACCACCTCAGCCCGGAGAAGAACAAGCGGGTGCGGGCCGAGCGGCGCCGCTACCACGAGCGGTTCCGGGCCCTGGTCGAAGAGGGCCAGCGGACGGGCGTGTTCTCCTCCGGGACCCCCGCCGACCTCGTGGTCGACTACCACTTCGGCTCCGTGCACCACCTGTCCACCTGGTACCGCCCGGACGGTCCGCTCACCCCCGAGCAGGTCGCGGACCACCTCGCCGACCTCCTCCTCCGGGCCCTGCGCCCCTGACCGCGCCCCCGTCGAGGGGGGCGCGGCCGGTCCCGGCGGTCTAGAGGTACTTCTTCAGCTCCCGGCGTGCGAGGGACCGCTGGTGGACCTCGTCCGGCCCGTCCGCGAGCCGCAGCGTCCGCGCCGCGGCCCACAGCTCGGCCAGCGGGAAGTCCTGCGACACCCCGCCCGCCCCGTGCGCCTGCACGGCCTTGTCGACGATGTCCACGACCGCGCGCGGAGTCGCGATCTTGATGGCCTGGATCTCGGTGTGCGCCCCCCGGTTGCCGACGGTGTCCATGAGCCAGGCCGTCTTGAGGACCAGCAGCCGCAGTTGCTCGACGGTCACCCGGGCGTCCGCGATCCAGTTCTGCACGACGCCCTGCTGGGCCAGCGCCTTGCCGAAGGCGGTGCGGGAGACCGCGCGCCGGCACATCAGCTCCACCGCCCGCTCCGCCATGCCGATCAGCCGCATGCAGTGGTGGATGCGGCCGGGGCCGAGCCGGGCCTGGGCGATGGCGAAGCCGCCGCCCTCCTCGCCGACGAGGTTCGCCACCGGGACCCGGACGTCGTCGAAGACCACCTCGGCGTGGCCGCCGTGGTAATGGTCCTCGTACCCGTACACCCGCATCGCGCGCCGCACCTCGACGCCCGGGGTGTCGCGCGGCACGAGGACCATCGACTGCTGGCGGCGGGGGTCGGTGCCGTCGGGGTCGGTCTTGCCCATGACGACGAAGACCTTGCAGTCGGGGTGCATCGCCCCCGAGATGTACCACTTGCGCCCGTCGATCACGTACGCGTCGCCGTCCCGCCGGATCCGGGTCTCGATGTTGGTGGCGTCGGAGGAGGCGACGTCGGGCTCGGTCATCGCGAACGCCGAGCGGATCTCGCCCGCGAGGAGCGGCTCCAGCCACTGCTTCTTCTGCGCCTCGTCGCCGAACTGGGCGAGCAGCTCCATGTTCCCGGTGTCCGGGGCGGCGCAGTTGAGGGCGGTCGGGGCCAGTTGCGGGCTGCGGCCGGTGATCTCGGCGAGCGGCGCGTACTGGAGGTTGGTCAGGCCCGCCCCGTACTCCGCGTCCGGGAGGAAGAGGTTCCACAGGCCCTGCCGTTTGGCTTCGGCCTTCAGCTCGGCCACCACCGGCGGCTCGTCCCACGGGGAGGCGAGCCGCTCCCGCTGCTCGTGGGCGGTCCGTTCGGCCGGGTAGACGTGCTCGTCCATGAAGGCGAGCAGCTTCGCCCGCAGTTCCTCGGTGCGGGCGTCGTACGCGAAGTCCATGGCGGTTCAGCCTTCCTGGAGGGTGGTCAGGCCGTGCTCGATGAAGACGGGGACCAGGTCGCCGATGCGGTCGAAGCCGGCGCCGACCGTCCGGCCGAGGGTGTAGCGGTAGTGGATGCCCTCCAGGATCACGGCGAGCTTGAACCAGGCGAAGGCCGTGTACCAGGCCAGGGCGGAGGTGTCGCGGCCCGAGCGGGCCGCGTAGCGCTCGACCAGTTCGGCGGTGGCCGGGTGGCCGGCGGCCGTGGCGGTCGTGGAGACGGGGGAGTCCGGCAGGTCCAGCGGGGTGCTGTACATGACGAGGAGGCCGAGGTCGGTGAGGGGGTCGCCGAGGGTGGACATCTCCCAGTCGAGGACGGCCCGGATCCGGTCGTCGGGACCGACGAGGGCGTTGTCGAGCCGGTAGTCGCCGTGGATCACGGTGGGCGGGGGAGAGGCGGGCAGCGCGCGGCCGAGAGCGGCGTGCAGCTCGTCGATCCCGGGCAGCTCCCGGCCGCGCGAGGCGTCGAGCTGCTTGCCCCAGCGCCGCAGCTGCCGGTCGAGGAAGCCGTCGGGGCGCCCGAAGTCACCGAGCCCGACCGCCCCGGGGTCCACGGCGTGCAGGTCGACCAGGGTGTCGACCAGGCCGAGGACGGCGGCGCGGGTGCGCTCGGGGCCGAGCGGGGCGAGTTCGCGGGCCGAGCGGTACGGGGTGCCCTCCACGAACTCCATGACGTAGAACGGCGCGCCGAGCACCGACTCGTCCTCGCAGAGCAGGACCGTCCCGGGAACGGGCACGTCCGTCGTGTGCAGGGCGCTGATGACGCGGTGCTCGCGCCGCATGTCGTGGGCGGTGGCCAGGACGTGGCCGAGCGGGGGCCTGCGGACGACCCAGCGGCCGGTGGCGGTGCCGTCGGTCACCGCGTACGTCAGGTTCGACCGGCCGCCCTCGATCAGCCGGGCTTCCAGGGGGCCGGCCAGCAGGCCGGGCCGCTCGCGGTCGAGGAAGCGGCGCAGCCGCTCGGGGTCGAGACCTGGCGGCGGGGCGGAACTCATGGGCGTACCTCCGGATCGGCTGCGGTCGGCGTTCATGATGACCGACCAGTCGGTATGTCGTCCAGAGGGCGGCCCTCCGCGCACGGGTGCGAGTGGTCGGCGTGCAGGAGGTCCCGGTGGGAACAATCATGGTCGCGAGCCGGGTGCTGCGGCGTCCGGGTCGGGCCGGGGGGCGTCGCCGGTCTGGAGGACGGCGACGTCGCCGTGGGCCCGCTCGACGGCTTCCGGGCCCCCCTCGCGGGCGACGCCCCGTCCGGCACCGCGCAGGTCCACGGTCTGCCCGCCCTCCCGCGGGGCGGGAGCCCGCTCGACGAGGACGCCCCGCGTTCCGCGCCGTCCGAGCCGGTGGGCCGGGGCCGGACCGGCGATGCCGGCTCCCGCGATCAGCGCGTTCCGGTGCGTCGTGACGCTCCCTCTCGGCTTCCTCGTCCTCCCTCGCGTCGGGCGGCGGCCCCGGTGCGCGGTCCGTTCGGGCCGGCCGGGGCCGCCGCGTGCACGGTCCCCGGCCGGGGCTCAGAGGGCGAGGTGCTGCCGGGTGCTGGAGTCGTCGGCGGCCGTCTCGGGGGTGATGCCGTGCTGCTCTTCTTCGGGGCGGCCCTTCTCGGGCAGCAGGAAGGTGATCGCGAGGAAGGCCACCAGCAGGCACGCCTGGACGATCAGCGCGTGGTGGAAGCCGCTGGTGAAGTCGCCGGTCTTGGCCCGGGCGAAGAACACCGAGCCGAAGACCGCGACGCCGATGGAGCCGCCGACCGCCTGGACCGCCGACAGGACGCCGGAGGCGGATCCGATCTCGTCGTCGTCGACCGCGGCCAGGATGAAGCTGAACAGGGCGGCGATCACCATGCCGGCGCCGATGCCCGCCACCGTCGTGCCCGGGACGATGTCCCAGATCGAGAACGAGGCGGAGTCGAGGCCGTCGAGCTCGAACCACAGCACGGCCGCGCCGGCCAGCTGGACCAGCGGTCCGATCTGGAGCACCTTGCGGCCGATCCTGTCGGCGAGGAACGCGCCGCTGATGGCGCCGCCGATCGCGGTCCCCACCGCGAGGGGCAGGTTGCCGAGGCCCGCGTCACCGGCGGTGAAGTGCCGGCCGATCTGGAGGAACAGGGTCAGGACGAGCTGGGTGCCGACGAGCCCGCCGAAGAACAGGGCGATGCCGCCGAGGCCGACGGTGAAGGCCGGCTTGCGCAGCAGGCCGGGGGTCACCAGCGGCTCGCGGCCCGCGGCGGCCGTGCGGCGCTGCTGGAGGGCGAAGAGGGCGAAACCGGTCACCGAGGCGGCCACGGACAGCCATGTCCACAGCGGCCAGCCGTTCTCCTGGCCCTGGTTCAACGGCAGCACCAGCAGGGCGCAGGACGCCACGACCAGGGCGGCGCCGGCCACGTCGACCCGTACGGTGCGGTCGCCCGCCTTCTTGGGCACGAACCTCGCGGCGACGACCAGTGCCGCGATGCCGATGGGCAGGTTGATCAGGAAGACCGAGCGCCAGCCCAGGCCGAAGAAGTCGCCCTCGATGAGGAAGCCGCCCAGGACCGGGCCGATGATGCCGCCCAGACCGAGGACGGGGCCGAAGATCGCGAAGACCTTGGTGAGCTCGGGGCCGGAGAAGTTCTCCCGCAGCAGGCCCAGGCCCTGGGGCAGCAGCATCGCTCCGGCGGTGCCCTGCAGCAGGCGGAAGGCGATCAGCGACCCGATGTTCGGCGCGATCGCGCACAGCAGCGAGGTCGCGGTGAAGGCGGCGAGCCCGATCAGGAACATCCGGCGCCGGCCGTAGCGGTCGCCGAGGCGGCCGCCGAGCACCAGCCCGGCGCCCAGGGTGAGGGCGTAGCCGCCGATCACCCACTGCAGTCCGACGGAACCGGCGTCGAGGGATCTCTCCAGGTCCGGTCCGGCGACGTTGACGATCGAGGCGTCCAGGAGGTCCATGATCTCCGCGACGATCATCACCGCGAGGATCAGCCACCGCCACCGGTAGGGCCCGGTCGTCTCCTCGGGGATGGGGGAAGGGTCACGCACGCCAGATACCTCCACGGTAAAGTAATTCGACGATGAAGGTAAATTGGTGGCGGTAGGTTGTCAAAGCGGGGTGCGTGGACCGTGCGGCGGGAGAGAAGGGCGGAGGCGTGGAGGAAGCAGTGCGCGACGGTGTCGCGGAGCGGCGCGAGCGGTTGATGGAGTCGCTGAGGATCTACGGCGGCCACTACGCCGAGCTCGGCCGGCGCTTCGCCGGCCGGCTGGGCCTGCACTCCACGGACGCGACCGCGGTCCTGGAGATCGCCGCCGCCGAGGAGCGCGGCACTCCCCTGTCGCCGGCGCGGCTGAGCGAGCGGATCTCCCTGTCCACGGGCGCCACCACCGCGCTGCTGAACCGCCTCGAATCGGCGGGGCACATCACGCGGGCCCGCGAGCACTCCGACCGGCGCATCGTCACGCTGCGCAGCGGCGGGCACATCCAGGAGCGGGCGGACGAGTTCTTCGGCCCGCTCGCCCACCGCCTCGACGCCGCGATGTCGCACTACCCGCCCCGGTTCCTGGAACAGGTCGAAGCGTTCATGGCCGACCTGAACGCCACCGTGGACACCCACCTCACGGAACAGGACGCGGTGACGCCGCGTTCCCTTCGCGGCTCTGCCGAAGGAACTCCCTGACCGGCTCGGAGGAAGAAGAACCGCTCCGGCTCCGGGCGCGTGGGTGCCTCGGTGAACGTCCCGTACGCCTCGGTCCGGCCGTCGGCCGGAAACCCCGCCGGCGCGAGGCGGACCGTAGCCGGCGCCCTGGCCTGCCCGGCGATCTTTCCCCGGACCCGGGCGGCAGCCGCACGCCGTGGGCCGGCCGGCCATGACCGTTCGCACCGGGATTTCCTGTATGCCCGCTCCTCACGCCCGGCGCACCGGGCGAACCGTCGTGCTCCGGCCGGGTCGTGACCGCGAACGGGGACCCCGCGTCCGTGCGGGGGTGCGCCGGGGGCCGGGTCGTTCCCCGGACGGCCCGGCCCCCGCGCTCCTCCTCCGTACGGGTCAGGCGTGGCAGGCCACCGGTACGCCGCCGTTCATCGCCGCCATGTCCCCGAAGATCACCGCCGGGTCGAGCGGATGCCCCTCCGGCAGGCCCTCCAGCTCCGCGTGCGCCCGGTGCAGGTTCGCCACCAGGCGCTCGCTCTCCCGCCACGCGGCGAACTCGCCGAGGTCCGCCCGCCGCGCCGTCTCCAGCGGGGAGTCGCCCTTCGCGTACCCCTCGGCGGCCAGCTCCCGCACCCACAGCAGGTACCGCTCCGTGGCGTCGTACGCGGAGGGGCCGGTCACCTGCCCGTGCCCCGGCACCACGATCGGCGCGTCGAGCGAGCGCAACAGCTCCAGGGCCCGCAGCGAACCGGCCAGCGAGCCCATCGGCAGGAACGGCGTCCCGCCGTGGAAGACCAGGTCGCCGGTGAAGACCACCCCCTGCTCCGGGAGGTGCACGATCGAGTCGCCCGTGGTGTGCGCGGGGCCCGGGTGGATCACCCGCACCTCGACCCCGCCCACGCGCAGGGTCAGCCGGTCGGTGTACGTGACGGACGGCGGCAGGATGTCGATCCGTCCGAAGTCGGTCCGCGGCCAGAGGAGGTGGAGCTGGTGGCCGGCCGCGAGCTGCTCGGCGCGGCAGTTCTCGTGCCCCACGATCCGGGCCTCGGGGGCGAACACCCCGTTCCCGTAGGTGTGGTCCCCGTGGTGGTGGGTGGAGACGACGGTCCTCGGCAGGGGAAGCCCCTCGGCGAGGACCGCCTCGCGCAGCAGCAGCGCCCGGCGCTCGGTGGCGGCGGTGTCGACGAGCAGCGACTCCTCCGCGTCGCCGAGGAAACCGGCGTTGTTCAGGCACCAGCCCCCGTCGGGCTGGACGAAGGCGTGGACGTTCGGTGCGAGCGCGACCACGTGGGGATCGGTGCTGGGCATGAGGATCTCCCCCGATGAGAGCCGACAGGACAGGGGGAAGAGTGCCAGTCGGCCCCGGTCCGGAGGAACCCGGAACCGTCCCGTCCGGAACGTCGGCGCACCGGCCCCCGGGACCGGCCGCCGTCCCGGCGTCCGCCGTGCGCGGCCCCCGAGTTGCGGCCGTTCCGCACCGCGCCGAGGGTCGGGGTATGAAGGCGATCAGCTACAGCCGCTACGGCGGCCCCGAAGTCCTGGAGTACGGCGAGCGGCCGGAGCCGAAGATCGGACCGGACGCGGTCCTGGTCGAGGTCCGTGCCGCCTCCGTCAACCCCGTCGACCGCAAGTGCCAGGAGGGCGCCCTCGACGGCATGCTGGAGGCCGTCTTCCCCGTGGTCCCCGGCTGGGACGTCTCCGGCGTCGTCGTCCGGCCCGGGGTCTCCGTCACCGAGTTCGCCGAGGGCGACGAGGTCATGGGGTACGTCCGCGAGGACTTCCTCTCCCGCGGCACCTTCGCCGAGTACGTCGCCGCCCCCGTCCGCACCCTCGCCCGCAAGCCGCGCTCCCTCGGCTTCGAGGAGGCGGCGGGCCTCCCGCTCACCGGCCTCACCGCGTACCAGGTGCTCCACCGGGCCCTGGAGGCACGCGCCGGCGACACCGTCCTCGTGCACGCGGCGGCCGGCGGAGTCGGTTCGATGGCCGTGCAGATCGCCCGGCACCTCGGCTGCCGGGTCCTCGGAGCGGCGCGGGACGGGGGCCTGGAGCGGGTCGAGGAGCTGGGCGCCGAGCCCGTCCGCTACGACGAGGACACCTTCGCCGACCGGGTCCGGGCCCTCGCCCCGGACGGCCTGGACGCCGTCTTCGACACCCTCGGCGGTCCGTACCTGAAGCGCTCCGCCGAACTCCTCGCCCCGGGGGGCCGCCTGGCCTCGATCGCGGACGCCGGGGTCACCGCCCTGGGCGGCCGCTACTACTGGGTCCGTCCGGACGCCGCCGACCTGGAGGCCCTCGCCGGCCTGGCGGACGAGGGGGCGATCGGCGTACGGGTGGCGAAGACGTTCCCCCTGGAGCGGGCGGCCGACGCCCAGCGCGCCAACGCCGAGGGCGGCCTGAACGGCAAGGTCGTGGTCACCGTCCCGTAGGGGAGGCGGGGAGGACCGGCGGGGGAGGGGCCCGCCGGGGGCACCGCCCCGTGGGGGACGCGGGAGGACCGGTCGGGGACCGAAGCGTCCCCGCCGGGTCACTGGACCAGCACCGCTCCGAAGAGGGCCAGCGCGATCACGCACGCGGCGGCGAGCAGCGCGTCCCGGTGGGAGAGCGGGCGCGGCCGGGCCGTCCCCAGGGCGCGGACGCGGCGGTGGGCCACGACCAGGAAGGCGACCCACACGAGGACCGACAGGGCGAGTCCGGCCGGCCCCCGGGTCGTGGCCCCGCCCTGGACGGTCAGCTTGACGGCGAGCACCGCCACGACCGTGCAGGAGAGCGTCGTGCGGCGCCAGGCGAGCCGGGTCCGCTCCGGCTGGAGCCCGGGGTCGCGGGCCGCCTCGCCGGCCGCCGGGCTCACCGCCCGGTCCAGCCGAAGACGACGACCACCACCATCGCGAGCGCCACCACGGCCACCACGAGGCTCAGCACCGCCGGGAACCGGGACACCGGCAGGTCCTCGCCCCGCCGCATGGCCCGCTCGCAGCGCACCCAGTGGTTCACCGCGCGCAGGGCGCACAGCACCCCGGCGGCGAGCAGCGCGAGCGCGAGCCCGACCCGCGCCCCCCACCGCAGGTCCGGCAGGAACTGGTCGACGGCGAAACCACCGCCGACCAGGGCGAGCGCGGTCCGGATCCAGGCGAGGAAGGTCCGCTCGTTGGCGAGGGAGAAGCGGTAGTCGGGGGTGTCCCCCTCCTCCTGGAGCCGCCGCGGCGCGAACCAGAGCCGCAGACCCCGCACGAAATCGCTCACACGTGCACCCTAGCGGCGCGACGATCACCCGGCGCGGCGCCCCCGGCCCGTCCGCCGACGCTCCGGCCCGGCCCGTCCGACCTGCCGGCCCGCCCGCCCCGCCCCCCAGCCCGCCCGGCCCCGGGCTCAGCCCCGTCCCGCCCCGTGCGCCCGCAGGCGCTCGTACGCGGCGAGTCCGTCCGGCACCCACTCCCACGTGCCGAGCCGCGCGGCCAGCTCGTCCTCCGTCAGGAAGGCGTGCCAGGCGACCTCCTCGGCCTGCGGGTCCACCGGCAGCTCGCAGCGGACCTCGTACACCGCGGACCACCACTTCCCGGCGACGCCCCCGGAGTCGTACAGGAAGCGCAGCACCGGCTCGGGCCGGGGCAGTCCGCGCACCCCCAGCTCCTCCTCGGCCTCGCGCAGCGCGGCCTCGTCGTAGGACTCGCCCGCGCCGACGACCCCGCCGACGAACATGTCGTACAGGGAGGGGAAGACCAGCTTCACCGGCGTCCTGCGGTGCACGAAGACCCTGCCCTCGGCGTCCCGGACCCGGACGAAGACGCAGCGGTGGATCAGGCCCCGCGCGTACACCTCCCCCCGGGGGGCTTGCCCGATCACCCGGTCCCGCTCGTCCACGACATCGAGAATCTCTTCGGAGGCGCTCATGCGGCCATCCAAGCAAAGCCGCTCCGTACGCCGCCTCCCGGCTCCTTCCGCCGCCCGCCGGCCGCGCCCGGCGCCGGGACGCGGAAAGGCTCCCGGAGCGCGGAACGCGTCCGAACGGTTGACTCGATACACCGGTGTATCCAAGATGCGGTCCATGCCCTACGACGCTGATGTGATCGTGATCGGGGCCGGCCTCGCCGGACTCGTCGCCACCGCCGAACTGGTCGACGCCGGCCGCACCGTGATCCTCCTCGACCAGGAGCCCGAACAGTCCCTCGGCGGCCAGGCCCACTGGTCCTTCGGCGGCCTCTTCCTCGTCGACTCGCCCGAGCAGCGCCGGATGCGCGTCAGGGACAGCCACGCCCTCGCCCTCCAGGACTGGTACGGCACCGCCGGTTTCGACCGGGACGAGGACCACTGGCCGAGGAAGTGGGCCGAGGCGTACGTCGACTTCGCCGCCGGCGAGAAGCGCGCCTGGCTCCACGCGCGCGGGGTCCGCTTCTTCCCCGTCGTCGGCTGGGCCGAGCGCGGCGGCTACGACGCCACCGGTCACGGCAACTCCGTCCCCCGCTTCCACATCACCTGGGGTACGGGCCCCGGCCTCGTCGCCCCCTTCGCGCGCAAGGTCCGCGAAGGGGCGGCCCGGGGCCTCGTGACGTTCCGCTTCCGTCACCGCGTCACCGGTCTCGGCCGCACCGCCGGGGCCGTCGACACCGTCACGGGCGAGGTCCTGGAGCCCTCCGCGGTCCCCCGCGGCACCGCCAGCGGCCGCGGGGTCACCGGCGCCTTCGAGTTGCGCGCCCAGGCCGTGATCGTCACCTCCGGCGGCATCGGCGGCAACCACGACCTGGTCCGCGCCCAGTGGCCCGCCCGCCTCGGCACCCCGCCCGCCAAGCTGCTCTCCGGCGTCCCCGCGCACGTGGACGGCCTCATGCTCGGCATCGCGGAGAAGGCGGGCGCCCGCCACATCAACCGCGACCGGATGTGGCACTACACCGAGGGCATCGAGAACTGGAACCCCGTCTGGGCCCGGCACGGCATCCGCATCCTGCCCGGCCCGTCCTCCCTCTGGCTCGACGCCACCGGCAAGCGCCTGCCCGTGCCGCTCTTCCCCGGTTTCGACACCCTCGGCACCCTCGAACACATCATGCGGACCGGTCACGACCACACGTGGTTCGTCCTCGACAAGAAGATCATCGGCAAGGAGTTCGCGCTCTCCGGCTCCGAACAGAACCCCGACCTGACCGGCAAGTCGATCCGCGGCGTCATCGACCGGGCCCGCACCGAGGTGCCGGCCCCCGTCCGGGCCTTCATGGACAAGGGCGTCGACTTCGTCGTGGAGGACGACCTCTCCGCCCTCGTCCGGGGCATGAACGCGCTCACCGGCGAGCCGCTGATCGACGAGGCCGCCCTGCGCCGCGAGATCACCGCCCGTGACCGCGGGATCGCCAACCCCTTCACCAAGGACCTCCAGGTCACGGCGATCCGCGGGGCCCGCAGGTACCTGGGCGACCGGCTCATCCGCACGGCGGCCCCGCACCGCATCCTCGACCCGGGGGCGGGCCCGCTCATCGCCGTACGCCTCAACATCCTCACCCGCAAGTCCCTCGGCGGACTGGAGACCGACCTCGACTCCCGCGTCCTGACGGAGGGCGGCGCGCCCCTGGAGGGCGTGTACGCGGCGGGCGAGGCGGCCGGCTTCGGCGGCGGGGGCGTCCACGGCTACCGCTCCCTCGAAGGCACCTTCCTCGGCGGCTGCGTCTTCTCGGGGCGTGCGGCGGGCCGCGCGGCGGCGAAGGCAGTGGGCTGAGGCCCCGTCGGAGGGGCCGACGGGGACGGTCCCCCGGCGGCCCCTCCGGCCGGGCCGACGGGCTCAGGACGGGCTTCGGTCCGGCCTCCGGCCTCTGGCATCCGACCCCTGGGCCAGGGGCTTCTGGCCGGACCGCCGGGCTCCGGCCGGGTTCCCGGACCTCCGGGCCCGTCGCCCCGGCTCGTCACCCCGGCCCGTCGTTCAGGCGTCCCGGCCCGGTCCCACCACCCGGAACCGTTCCGCCACCACCATCGTCGAGTCGTCCACGGTGAACTCCGGGTCCCCGAGTCCCTCCCGCATCTCCTCGCCGTGCCAGAACCGCTCGTGCGCCTCCCGCCACTCCGCCACCGAGGCGTACCCCTCGCCCTCGTCGAGCACGTGCCGGAGGCCGACCTCGCCGAGCGGCAGGACCCGGACCTCCGTCACCTCCACCACCGCGACCTCGCGGCCGTCCGAGTCGACGAGGGCCGAGCGCTCGCCCACCTCGGGCAACTCCTCCCGTTCGGCCTCCCACTCCACGAGGAGTCCGGTCGTGGCGACCTTCTCGCCGGCGAGCACCGCCGCGACGAGCCGGTCCCGGAGGGGGCCGGGGAAGGCGAGCAGGAAGGGCTTGAGCGCGTGAGGGCCGGTCATGACCGACAGTCTGTCAGCCATGACCGGCCCTCACCCGGCCGTTTCCCGCCGGGCCGCGGCACCGGCGGGGACGGGCGCGCTACAACACCAGCGACAGCAGCAGGACGAACACGATGCCGACGACCGAGATGATCGTCTCCATCACCGACCAGGTCTTGATCGTCTGGCCGACGTTCATCCCGAAGTACTCCTTCACCAGCCAGAACCCGGCGTCGTTGACGTGGCTGAAGAAGAGCGAACCCGCGCCGATCGCGAGGACGAGCAGCGCCGTCTCGCTCGTCGACATGCCCTCCGCCAGCGGGGCCACGAGCCCCGCCGCCGAGATCGTCGCCACCGTCGCCGAGCCCGTCGCGAGCCGTATCGCGACCGCGATCAGCCAGGCGAGCAGCAGGGCCGGGATGGACCAGCTCTTGGAGAAGTCCAGGATCATCTGGCCGACACCGATGTCGATCAGGGTCTGCTTGAAGCCGCCGCCGGCGCCGACGATCAGCAGGACGCCCGCGATCGGGGCGAGCGACTTCTCGACGGTCGAGGACAGCCGCTCCTTGGTGAAGCCGGCCGCCCGGCCCAGGGTGAAGAGCGCGACGAGGACGGCGGCGAGCAGCGCGATCAGCGGCGAGCCGATGACGTCGGTGACCTTCTGGACGCCGTTCTCGGGGTCGTCCACGACGATGTCGACGAGCGCCTTCACCAGCATCAGGACGACCGGGAGCAGCACGGTCGCGACGGTGACACCGAAACCGGGGCGCTTCTCCAGGTCCTCGGAGGGGCGCGCCGGGATCATGCTCTCGGGGGCCGGGATGTCCACCCAGCGGGCGGCGTACCGGGAGAAGAGCGGACCGGCGATGATCACGGTCGGGATCGCGACGACGATGCCGAGGGCGAGGGTGACGCCGAGGTTGGCGCCGACCGCGTCGATCGCGACGAGCGGGCCGGGGTGCGGCGGGATGAGGCCGTGCATCACGGAGAGGCCCGCGAGGGCCGGGATGCCGATCCGCATGAGGGAGTAGTTGCCGCGCTTGGCGACGAGCAGCACCACCGGGATCAGCAGCACGATGCCGACCTCGAAGAAGAGCGGCAGGCCGATCACGGAGGCGATGAGGACCATCGCCCACGGCATGGCCCGGCCGCTCGCCCTGGCCAGGATCGTGTCGACGATCTGGTCCGCGCCGCCGGAGTCGGCGAGCAGCTTGCCGAGGATGGCGCCGAGGGCGATCAGGACGCCCACACCGGCGACGGTGTTGCCGAGGCCGGTGGTGAAGGACTTGATGGCGTCCGCGAGCGGGGCCCCGGCGAACGCGCCGAGCGCGAGCGACCCGATGGTCAGGGCCAGGAACGCGTGCAGCTTGAACTTGGTGATGAGCAGGACGATGACGGCGATGCCGGCGAGCACGGCGATCCCGAGCTGGGCGTTGCCCGCCGAGGTGATCGGTTCGGCGGCGTCCGCTGCCAGGGTCTCGACGCTGAGACTGGTCACGGTGGTGTCCTTCGTACGGGCAGGTGGGAAGGGAAAGAACTGGAGAGGGGGAGCGGGAGGAGGATCAGCCGGTCGCGCCGCGCAGCGCGGCGACGGCCCGTGCCGTGATCTCCTCCGGGGTGCCGGACACGTCGACGGCGACGCCGGCCTCGTCGGCCTGCAACGGCTGCAGGGTGGCGAACTGGGAGTCGAGGAGCGCCGTCGGCATGAAGTGCCCCTTGCGCGCGGCCATCCGGTTCTCGATGAGCTTCCGGTCACCGGTCAGGTGGAGGAAGACGATTCCGGGCGCCGCGTCGCGCAGCCGGTCCCGGTACGCCCTTTTCAGCGCGGAGCTGCTCACCACACCGCCGAGCCCGGCCCGGCCGTGCGCCCACGCCCCGATGGCGTCGAGCCAGGGCCCCCGGTCCTCGTCGTCCAGCGGAACGCCCGCCGACATCTTGGCGACGTTGGCCGCCGGGTGGAAGTCGTCGCCCTCGGCGTAGGGGAGGCCGAGGGCCTCGGCGACCAGCGGACCGATGGTGGTCTTGCCGGTCCCCGCGACGCCCATCACGACGACGACGGGAGGGGCCTGGGAAGTGCTGCTCATGGGGGGTGCCTCGCTGTCCTCGTCGACATCGATTCCGTTTTCCGTCGCGCTCATGAAACCCATTGGGTACGACGTATTCAAGAGACTGTGACATAAAAGTCATACTTTTCATCGCCGGGCCGTGACCCGGGAAGGCGCCGGACCCCGCCCCGGCAGGGCGCCGGACCCCTCCCCGGGCCCGGCGCGGGAGCCGCCCGGAGGGGACCGCCTCCGCGTACCCGCATAGGCTTCGTCCATGACGACACCGGCCCAGGGGCTCCACCCCCACGTCCTGGCCACCCTGGGCCTCGCGATCACCGCGGGGGAGTACCCGCCCGGCACCGTGCTGCGCACCGACGAGCTGGCCCGGCGCTTCGACGTCTCCCGGACCGTGGTCCGCGAGGTCGTCCGGGTCCTGGAGTCCATGCACCTCGTCGAGTCGCGCCGCCGCGTCGGCGTGACCGTGCTCCCCACCGCGCGCTGGAACGTGTACGACCCCCAGGTCATCCGCTGGCGGCTGGCCGGCGCCGACCGTTCCCGCCAGCTCCGCTCGCTCACCGTGCTCCGGTCCGCCGTCGAACCCGTCGCCGCGGGCCTGGCGGCCCTGAACGCCACCCCCGCGCAGTGCCGCGAGCTGACCGAGCAGGCCCTCGGCATGGTCGCCACCTCGCGGGGACGGCGCCTGGAGGAGTACCTCGTCCACGACGTCGCCTTCCACCGGGTCGTCCTCGACGCCTCCGGGAACGAGATGTTCGCCCGCCTCGGCGACGTCGTCGCGGAGGTCCTCACCGGCCGCACCCACCACCACGTGATGTTCGAGGACCCCGATCCGGCCGCCGTCACCCTCCACGTCCAGGTCGCGGAGGCCGTGCGGGAACGGGACGCGGAGCGGGCCGAGGAGCTGACCCGCCGGATCGCGGTCGGCGCCCTCCAGGAGCTGGACGTCCTCGCGCCGTGAGGGCCCGCGCGCCGGGGCGCCGCGCCGTGAGGGCCCGCGCGAAGCTCTGAACCAGCTCAAATCCGGGCGCGCAGTGACATCCGCCACTGCGGCCCGCCGGGCACCGCGACGAGGATGTGCGCCGGTCGCACCGGGGGAGACCCCCACCGGGCGCGACCGGGTACCCCACAGCCCCCTCACGAAGGCGAACAACTCCATGAGCGACCGCGTCACCGCGTCCGCCCCGCCGGCGGCCCCCGGCGGGACCACCCCCCACATCGACGCCGGCGACGCCGGATACCGCAAGGACCTCAAGTCCCGGCACATCAACATGATCGCCATCGGCGGCGCCATCGGAACCGGGCTCTTCCTGGGCGCCGGAGGCCGCATGGCGCAGGCCGGCCCCTCGCTCTTCCTCGCCTACGCCGTCTGCGGCGTCTTCGCCTTCTTCGTGGTCCGCGCCCTCGGCGAGCTGGTGCTCTACCGCCCCTCCTCCGGCGCCTTCGTCTCCTACGCGCGCGAGTTCATGGGCGAGAAGGGCGCCTACACGGCGGGCTGGCTCTACTTCCTCAACTGGTCGACCACCGCCGTCGCCGACATCACCGCGGCCGCCACCTACGCCCACTTCTGGTCGATGTTCAGCGGCGTCGACCAGTGGGTCCTCGCCCTGATCGCCCTCGCGATCGTCCTCGCCGCCAACCTCATCTCCGTGAAGTACTTCGGCGAGATGGAGTTCTGGTTCGCGATCGTCAAGGTCGCCGCCCTGGTCGTCTTCCTGCTGGTCGGCGTCTTCCTCGTGGTGACCTCCCACGACATTGGCGGTCACACCCCCGGCCTGGCCACGATCACCGACAACGGCGGCGTCTTCCCCCGGGGCGTCATGCCCGTGCTGCTGCTCGTCCAGGGCGTCGTCTTCGCCTACGCCTCCGTCGAGCTGTGCGGCGTCGCCGCCGGCGAGACCGAGCACCCCGAGGAGATCATGCCCAAGGCGATCAACTCGATCATGTGGCGCGTCGGCCTCTTCTACGTCGGCTCCGTCGTCCTGCTCGCCCTGCTCCTGCCGTACACGGCGTACTCCGGCGACCAGAGCCCCTTCGTCACCGTCTTCGACAAGCTCGGCGTCCCCGGCGCCGCCGGCGTGATGAACCTCGTCGTCCTCACCGCCGCCCTCTCCAGCCTCAACTCCGGCCTGTACTCCACCGGCCGCATCCTGCGCTCCATGTCGCTCTCCGGCTCCGCCCCCCGCTTCACCGGCGTCATGAACAAGGGCGGCGTGCCCTACGGCGGAATCCTCCTCACCGCCGGCTTCGGCGTCCTCGGCGTCGTCCTCAACTACGTGATGCCCGACGACGCGTTCGAACTGGTCATCAACTTCGCCTCCCTCGGCATCCTGGGCACCTGGGCGATGATCATGATCTGCTCGCTGCTGTTCTGGCGCCGCGCCGGGGAGGGCCGGGTCGTCCGTCCCGGCTTCCGCCTGCCCTGGGCCCCGTACACCCAGATCGTCACCCTCTGCTTCCTCGCCTCCGTCCTCGTCCTCATGTGGATGGACGGCGGCACCGGCCGCACCACCGTCGCCTGCGTCCCGCTCGTCGCGGCCGCGCTGGTCGGCGGCTGGTTCCTGGTCCGCCGCCGGGTCCGCACCGCCTCCGCCGCGCCGCGCGGCTGACGCCCCGCGGGTCCCCCACGAGTCCCCCGCGGGCGCGACCCGCGGGGGACTCGCGTTCCGCCGGGGGATAGTGGTACCCAGGAGCCCGCAAGATCCGTTCGCAGAAAAGGAAGTCCGTGATGCCGCAGCACGTCCAGGGAGTCATCGCCCCCGGCAGGGACGAACCGGTACGGGTCGAGACGATCGTGATCCCCGATCCCGGTCCCGGCGAAGCCGTCGTGAAGATCCAGGCATGCGGCGTCTGCCACACGGACCTGCACTACAAACAGGGCGGGATCAACGACGACTTTCCCTTCCTCCTCGGCCACGAGGCCGCCGGCGTCGTGGAATCGGTCGGCGAGGGCGTCACCGACGTGACCCCCGGCGACTTCGTGATCCTCAACTGGCGCGCCGTGTGCGGCCACTGCCGGGCCTGCCTGCGCGGCCGCCCCTGGTACTGCTTCGACACCCACAACGCGTCGCAGCGGATGACCCTGCTCGACGGCACGGAGCTCTCCCCGGCCCTCGGCATCGGCGCCTTCGCCGAGAAGACCCTCGTCGCCGCCGGCCAGTGCACCAAGGTGGACCCCGCCGTCGCCCCCGAGGTCGCGGGCCTCCTCGGCTGCGGCGTGATGGCCGGCATCGGCGCCGCGATCAACACCGGGAACGTCGGCCGCGGCGACACCGTCGCCGTCATCGGCTGCGGCGGCGTCGGGGACGCGGCCGTCGTCGGCTCCCGCCTCGCCGGAGCCGCGAAGATCATCGCCGTGGACATCGACGACCGGAAGCTGGAGACGGCGAAGGCGATGGGCGCCACCCACACCGTCAACTCCCGCTCCACCGACCCCGTCGAGGCGATCCGCGAACTCACCGGCGGCTTCGGCGCCGACGTCGTCATCGAGGCCGTCGGCCGCCCGGAGACGTACCGGCAGGCGTTCTACGCCCGCGACCTGGCCGGCACCGTCGTCCTCGTCGGCGTCCCCACCCCCGAGATGAAGCTCGAACTGCCGCTCCTGGACGTCTTCGGCCGCGGCGGCGCGCTCAAGTCCTCCTGGTACGGCGACTGCCTGCCCTCCCGCGACTTCCCGATGCTCGTCGACCTGCACCAGCAGGGCCGCATCGACCTCGGCGCCTTCGTCACCGAGACCATCGGCCTCGGCGAGGTCGAGAAGGCGTTCGCCCGCATGCACGAGGGCGACGTCCTGCGCTCGGTGGTGGTGCTGTGATGACCGCCCGCGTCGACCACCTCGTCACCTCCGGAACCTTCAGCCTCGACGGCGGCACCTGGGACGTCGACAACAACGTCTGGATCGTCGGCGACGACACCGAGGCGATCGTCATCGACGCCGCCCACGACGCCGGGGCCGTCCTCGCCGCGCTCGACGGACGCGTCCTGCGCGCCATCGTCTGCACCCACGCCCACGACGACCACATCGACGCGGCCCCGGCGCTCGCGGCCGCCACCGGCGCCCGCGTCCTGCTCCACCCCGCCGACCTGCCGCTGTGGAAGCGGACGCACCCCGACCACACCCCGGACGGCGACCTCGCCGACGGCCAGGTCCTCACCATCGCCGGTACCGACCTCACGGTCCTCCACACCCCGGGCCACGCCCCCGGCGCGGTCAGCCTGTACGCGCCGGCCCTGGGCACGGTCTTCACCGGGGACACCCTCTTCCAGGGCGGCCCCGGAGCCACCGGCCGGTCCTTCTCGGACTTCCCGACGATCGTGGACTCGATCCGCGACAAGCTCCTCGTCCTGCCCCCGGAGACGGTGGTGCGCACCGGTCACGGCGACTCCACCACCATCGGCGCCGAGGCCCCGCACCTGCAGGAGTGGATCAGCCGGGGCCACTGAGCCGCAGCCGGCTCTCGAAGCGCACCGCGCGGCCCGTGAACGGGTCGGTGAACTCCAGCGTCCGCGCCAGCAGGCCCAGCGGACGCCCGAAGTCCTCCGGCCCGTCCCCACGGACCTCCGGATAGACCGGATCGTGCAGGATCGGCAGCCCGAGCGCGTTCATGTGCACCCGCAGCTGGTGCGTCCGCCCGGTCACCGGCACCAGCCGGTACCGGCCGAGCCCGCCCCCGTGCGCCACCAGGCCGATCCGGCTCTCGGCGTTCGGCTCGCCCGGCACCTCCCGGGCGGCCATCACCCCGCGCTCCTTCTCGATCCGGCTCCGCACCGTCGCCGGCAGCTCCACCGCCGGGTCGTACGGCGCCACCGCCTCGTACTCCTTGCGCACGGCCCGGTCCCGGAACAGCGTCTGGTACGCCCCCCGGTCCTCCTCCCGCACGACGAAGAGCACGAGGCCCGCCGTCAGCCGGTCGAGCCGGTGCGCGGCCTGCAGCCGGGGCAGCCCCAGGTCCCGCCGCAGCCGCGCCGTCGCGGTCTCCACGACGTGCCGCCCCCGGGGCACGGTCGCCAGGAAGTGCGGCTTGTCGGCCACCACGATCCGCTCGTCCCGGTACACGATCCCGACCGGGAACGGCACCGGCGTCTCCGGCGGGAAGTCCCGGTGGAACCAGAGCCACCGCCCCGCGGCGTACGGCTCGTCCCCGGAGACCGGCCCGTCGGTCCCGACGAACCGCCCCGCCCGCAGCATCTCCTCGACCCGTCCGGCCCCGACGGCCGCCCCGTACCGGCCGAGCAGGTACTCCCGTACGGTCGGCCAGGTCCCCTCCGGGTCCTCCGGCGTCCGGAGCCGTACGGGATCGATCCCGTACCACTGGGACAGTGGTGGCGCGGGGGGCCTGGTTCTGCGTCTCACCGCTCCGCCTCGTGACCGTACGTACCCATGCGGAAGTCCCGGCCGAGAATATCTCGACCGGGACTCCGTGTGGTGTCCGAGGGGGGACTTGAACCCCCACGCCCGATAAAGGGCACTAGCACCTCAAGCTAGCGCGTCTGCCATTCCGCCACCCGGACAAGGTGTGTTGTCTTCCCGGCCGCTGGGCCCTTCCGACGAGGAAAACCATAGCAAACATTCGGAGCGGTCGATCACCACCCCCGGACCGCACCGGCCCCCTCCGGTCCGCTCCCCGGACACGTGACGGCCGCGTGTCGGCCGGTGGGCGGCCTTGGGCGGGGAGGGGGCCGCGGGAGAGGATGGGGGCGACCACCAAGCAACCACGTGGGGCACGTAGTGGGAGGAAGCAGCGTGAGCGAGTCGAACACGGGCCGGGGCGTCACGGGCGAGGACGAGGTGGTCGACCTCTGTCGCGACCTCATCCGCATCGACACCAGCAACTACGGCGACCACTCCGGGCCGGGGGAGCGGGCGGCGGCCGAGTACGTCGCCGAGAAGCTCGCCGAGGTCGGCCTCGAACCGAAGATCATCGAGTCCCACCGGGGCCGGGCCTCCACCGTGGCCCGGATCGAGGGGGAGGACCCCTCGCGGCCCGCCCTCCTCATCCACGGCCACACCGACGTCGTCCCGGCCGACGCCGGGGACTGGACCCACCACCCCTTCTCCGGGGAGATCGCCGACGGCTGCGTCTGGGGCCGGGGCGCGGTGGACATGAAGGACATGGACGCGATGACCCTCGCGGTCGTGCGGGACCGGCTGCGCAGCGGCCGCAGGCCCCCGCGCGACGTCGTCCTCGCCTTCCTCGCCGACGAGGAGGCCGGCGGCACCTACGGCGCCCGGTACCTGGTCGACGAGCACCGGGACCTCTTCGACGGGGTCACCGAGGCGATCGGCGAGGTCGGCGGCTTCTCCTTCACCGTCAACGAGAACCTGCGGCTCTACCTGGTGGAGACGGCCCAGAAGGGCATGCACTGGATGCGGCTGACCGTCGAGGGCACCGCGGGCCACGGTTCGATGACCAACGACGACAACGCCATCACCGAACTCTGCGAGGCCGTGGGCCGCCTCGGCCGCCACCAGTGGCCGGTGAGGGTCACCAAGACCGTGCGGTCCTTCCTGGACGAGCTCTCGGACGCCCTGGGCACCCCGCTCGACCCCGAGGACATGGACGCCACCCTCGCCAAGCTCGGCGGCATCGCCAAGATGATCGGCGCCACCCTGCGCAACTCGGCCGCCCCGACCATGCTCGGCGCCGGCTACAAGGTGAACGTGATCCCCGGACAGGCCACGGCCCACGTCGACGGCCGCTTCCTGCCCGGACACGAGCAGGAGTTCCTGGCGGACCTCGACCGGATCCTCGGCCCCCGCGTGAAGCGCGAGGACGTGCACGGCGACAAGGCCCTGGAGACCAGCTTCGACGGTGCCCTGGTGGACGCCATGCAGCTGGCGCTGCGCGCCGAGGACCCGATCGCCCGCGCCGTGCCGTACATGCTCTCGGGCGGCACCGACGCCAAGTCCTTCGACGACCTCGGCATCCGCTGCTTCGGCTTCGCCCCGCTCAAGCTGCCGCCGGAGCTCGACTTCGCCGGCATGTTCCACGGCGTGGACGAGCGGGTCCCGGTCGACGGCCTGAAGTTCGGCACCCGCGTCCTGGACCGCTTCCTCGACGCCTGCTGAGGGCACCCGCGGGGAACGCCCGGCGGGAACGTCCCGGAGGGCGCCCGCGGGGCGGGAACCGCCGGGTGACGAGCGGCGGATTCGGCCGTGCGTTTGCGTGTGACCGGAAAGAGTGAATGAACCCGGGGGGTCGTAGCCCCCACGTTTCCCCCTCGTTACAGGTGTTGCGGTCCGCGGCTGGGGCCGCATTGCCAACTAGGAGGAATAATGATCAAGAAGGTCGTCGCTGCTGCGGCTGCCACTGGCGGTCTCGTTCTCGCGGGTGCGGGCATGGCCGTTGCCGACGCGGGTGCCCAGGGTGCGGCCATCGGTTCCCCCGGTGTCCTCTCGGGCAACGTCGTCCAGGTTCCGATCCACGTTCCGGTGAACGTGTGCGGCAACACCGTCGACGTCATCGGGCTGCTGAACCCCGCCTTCGGCAACACCTGCGTCAACGCCTGACGTCGTGCCTCGCCCCATGAGGGTGTGAGCCGGTCCGGCCCCGGAGTGCGTGCCATGCACTCCGGGGCCGGTGGCCATTTCCGCCCCGGGCGCTCCGCCCGGTGGCACTCCTTCGAAGCCGAGCAGGCAGGAAACAAGCTATGCGACAGGTCACGCGCAAGGGCCTCATCACCGTGGCGGCCGCCGGAGGCGTTTTCGTCGCGGTCGGCGGCGGCTGGGCGCACGCCGACTCCGGTGCGAACGGTACGGCCGCGAACTCCCCGGGCGTCGCGTCCGGGAACACCGTCCAGGTCCCGGTGCACGCGCCGGTGAACGTGTGCGGGAACACCGTCAACGTCGTCGGGCTGCTGAACCCGGCGATGGGCAACAAGTGCGCCAACGTCTCCAAGCCCGGTGGACCGGGCGCGTCCGGCGGCTCCTCCGCCGAGGGCCACACCGGCAACTCTCCCGGGGTGGCCTCCGGCAACAACGTCCAGGCGCCGGTCGACGTCCCGGTGAACGTGTGCGGGAACACCGTCGACGTCATCGGGATCCTCAACCCGGCCGCGGGCAACGCGTGCGCCAACGTCGAGCCGCCGCGTCCGGGGAAGCCGGAGAACCCGGGCCACCCCGAGCACCCGGGGAAGCCGGAGAACCCGGGTCACCCCGAGAAGCCCGTCACCCCGCCCGCCCCCGCCCACGAGAACGGACCGAACACACCCGGTGCGCACACCGTGACCCCGCCGCGCGCCGTCGAGGAACTCGCCGAGACCGGCTCCGCGCCGCTCGGCGTGATCCTCCCCGCCGGTGCCGGCATGCTGCTCGCCGGTTCGCTGCTCTACCGGCGCGCCCGTCGCGCCGCCTGAGGCCGCCCGGCCCACCGGTGCCGCACGGTCCGTCCACGGCCGTGTGACACGCACCACGCACAGGGGCCCCGCACACCGCGGGGCCCCTTCTCGTCGCTTCTCGCCGTCCTCGGGTCACCAGGTCGCCCGGACCTGGCGGATGATCCGCCGTTTCAGCCGCACCCTGCGGCTCCCGTCCCGGTGCAGGGTCAGACGGTCCAACTCCCAGTGCCCGTACTCGGCATGATCGGTCAGCAGCCGCGTCGCCTCCCTGCGGGAGACACCGCGCGGCACGTACACGTCGACAAATTCGTATTCCGGCATCGCATCTATTGTGCGGGCACGGCCCCGGTACGGATAGCGTCTGTCCCATGTCTGATGCTGCGCAGCCCACCGCTGTCGAGGTACGCGCCGCCGCCGAGGCGGTCAAAGCCGCACTGGACCGCCACCTCGAGGCGGTCGAACGCCGCACGGGGGACGACGACACGGCCGTCTACGAGGCGTTCAACGCCCTCGCCTCGGCCGCCGAGACCTATGACGAACTCCTCTACGACCGCTACGACGAGGTCACGCCCTTCGAGATCCCCGGAGCCGACGACTCCCTGCCGCCGTACACCGGACCTGACGAACCCCACGCCCTCAGCCTCCTGATCCGCCGCGACTACGCCGTGGCGGAACCCCGGCGGCTGCTCGCCCAGGCCCGCCGCGTCGTCGAGCACGGCGGCGGCGACGAACTCACCGGAGCGGCCGCCAAGGCGGGCGTCTCGCCCCTCGCCGCGCTCGGCGTGCTCTTCGGCGAGTACGAACCGGACGAGATCGCCTCCCGGCACAAGGAGTTCGGCCTGGAGGAGGGCGACTCCACGCTCTGGGTCACCGCCGCCGAGGAGCTTCCGGAACCGGGGGAGTGGCTCCACGCCCCCTTCGAGCACGCCGACCCGGAGCGGATCGTCTGCCGCTTCGACGTCAGCGCCGTCTTCGACGAGGAGGACGGCACGGACACCGGGACCGGCCGCGCGGACGAAGGGACCCGCGGCGCGGCCGACGGCTCCTGAGCGGGCGCGGAGGACGGTCCCCGGCGGCCCCTCCGGGCGGCCGGCGGGAAATCCTCCGCGAGGCGCTCTCCGGCCGGACGCCGGGACACGGGACGGGGAAGGGCCGGGACACCGTACGGGGTGTCCCGGCCCTTCCCCGTCACCGGAGGACGCGCCTACTCCTCGCCGCCGGCGAGCAGCGCCTCCAGGAGCGGCCGCAGCCGCGTCGTACGCTCCGGGGCCACGCCCTCGGCCACCGCGCGGGGCAGCGCCCGGTCCACGCCGTGGACGACCGACAGGTGGCGCTCGGCCCGGCCGAAGGCCGTGTACACCCACGGGCGGCTCAGGCCGCCCGCCGCGTCCCCGGGCAGCACCACGACCACCGCGGGCCAGCGCGTCCCGGCCGCCTGGTGCGCGGTGAGCGCCCAGCCGTGCCGCAGCGCCGACTCCACCCGTTCCTTCGGCACGAGGACCTCGTCGTCCCCGCAGCGCAGCCGCAGTCCCCCGGCGTCGGCCGAGAGGACCGTGCCGGTGACCGTCCGACCCGGCACCGGCGCGTACGCCACCCGGTCGCCGGGGTCGTAGCCGCCGAACCGGCCGGGGCCGGGGTTGAGCCGCTGCTTGAGGGCGGCGTTCAGCGCGCGCGTCCCGGCGGAGCCGCCGTGGCCGACCGTGACGACCTGCGTGTGCTCCGACGGCACCCCGATCGCCCGGGGCACCGAGTCGGCCACCAGCTGGACGGTGCGGTGCACGGCCTCGCCCGCGTCCCGCACCGGCACGATGACGACCTCCTTGCCGGGGGCCTCCACCTGGTTCAGCTCGCCGGCGCCGATGCCCGACACCAGCTCGTTGAGCGGTCCCGGGTCGGGGACGCGCGAGGCGATCCGGGGGCACACCCGGGCCGCCAGCGCGTCGGTGAAGACCCGGCCCGCGCCCGGCGCGCCCAGGACCTCCGGGTCGCCGCTCAGCACGAGCCGGCAGCCGTCCGGCAGCGACTCCACGAGCGTGGCGGCCGTCTCCACGTCCAGCTGCGGCGCGTCGAGCACCACCAGGAGGTCGAGGGCGAAGGCGCCCTCCTCGTCCCGCCCCGGGCCGGCCGCCCCGGACAGCAGGGCGGCGGCCGTCACGGCCTCCGTCCCCGCGGCGCCGAGCGCGCGCCGCCCGTCGTCGGAGTGGACGGCGACCAGGGCGCGCAGCCCCCGCCCGCGGGCCGCCGCGGCGAGCGCCACCGGTTCGGCGCGGGCGGCCTCGCCCCCGGTGTGGAGGACGAGGCCGTGCGCGCCGGCGGCCCGTTCGAGTTCGGGCCCCTCCCAGTCGGCGGGCGTCACCGTTTTGACGAGCCGGGCGAGCCCCTCCGCCAGGCTCTCCTCCGCCAGCGCGTACCGGTCGAGGCCGAGCAGGGCGGGCGGGGGCGGCTCCTGCCCGGACGCGGACGTGTCCGCCTCTCCTGCACCGCCCTCGCCCTCGTCCTCGCCCTCGGCGGGCTCCTCCGCCCGCTCCTCCTGGAAGAGGAGGACCGCCCCTTCGGAGACCGCCGTCCCGACCGCCTCCTCCGGATCGGGCACGGAGTGCGCGGCGAGGCCGGCGCGCACGGTCTCCACGTCCAGCGCGGTGTGTCCCCGGAGCGCGGCCCGCTCCAGGAGCCACACGGTGAGGGCGACCGCCCGGCGCGGGTCGCCGGGCCCGCAGTCCGGGCCGAGCAGGGCCCGTGCGAATCCGTCGGCCTGTTCCGGCCGCACTCCCGCCACCGCGAGGAGCTGCCAGGGGTCGTCGCGCAGGACCGCGGCCGCCCCCTCGCCGAGCGCCGCCGCGACCTGCCCGGCCAGCGCCTCGGGAGCGCCGCCCTCGGTCAGGACCTCGCGGACGGAGGACGCGGCGGCGGGCGGCACGACCGCCGCCGGTACCGGTGCGGCGGGCCGCGCGGCGGTCACCGGGGCGGGTTCGGGGGCGGCGGGGCGGGGCGGGGGTTCGGCCGCCTCGTAGAAGGCGCTGCCCCGCGCCGCGCCGCCCTCCACGGCCCGGACCGCCGCGAGGAGCTCGGCCGCGGTGCCGCTCAGTTTGGCGCCGGCCGCGACCGGACCGCCCTTCCCGGCCTTCCGCGCCTCGATCCTGGCCCGCAGCTCCCGCTGCGCGGCCAGCTCGGCCTGCGCCTCGCCCGGTCCGGGCGCGCCGGGGCTCCCTGCGGGCTCCTCCGGGGCGTCCCCGGCCTCCTCGCGTACGTCCTCGGGCGCTCCCTCCCGTACGTCCTCGGGCGCCTCGGCGCGCGCGTCCTCGGCGGGCTCCGCGTCCGCGGGCGTCCCGGCCGGCGTGTCCCCGGCGGGCGCCGTGTCCTCGGGCGCGTCGGCGGGTGCCTCGGGCACGGTCTCCCCGGAAGGCTCGGTCACAAGGTGCTCCAGTCGTGATCCGGATAGCGGTGCACGGGCGCCGACACGTCGTCCAGCGCCCGGCAGATCTCGTCAGGAAGACTAAGCGTCTCCACCGACAACGCGGTCGTGAGCTGCCGCGCCGTGCGCGCGCCGACGATCGGCGCGGTCACCCCGGGGCGGTCGCGGACCCAGGCGAGCGCCACGTGGAGCGGGGTCGTCGCGAGCCCGTCGGCCGCCGTCGTCACCGCGTCCACGATCCGGCTCGCCGCGTCGTCCAGGTACGGCTCCACGAACGGCGCCATGGTCTCGGACGCGCCCCGCGAGTCGGCCGGCGTGCCGCTCCGGTACTTCCCGGTCAGGACCCCGCGGCCCAGGGGCGAGGAGGGCAGCAGCCCCATGCCGAGGTCCATGGCGGCCGGCAGCGCCTCCCGCTCCACGCCCCGCTGGAGCAGCGAGTACTCCAGCTGCGCGCCCGCGAGCCGGGTGCGGTCCCCGCAGAGCTGCCAGGTGCCCGCCTTGGCGAGCTGCCAGCCGCAGAAGTTCGCCACGCCCGCGTACCGGGCCCGTCCGCTGCGCACGGCGATGTCGAGCGCCTGCAGCGACTCCTCCAGGGGCGTGTGCGGGTCGAAGGCGTGCAGCTGCCACAGGTCCACGTGGTCGGTGCCGAGCCGGGCGAGGGAGGCGTCGAGCGCGGCGAGCAGGTGCCCGCGCGAGCCGTCCGTGCGCCGGTCGGGGTCGGGGACGCTGCCCGCCTTGGTCGACAGGACGAGGTCCCGCCGGGGCACGAGGCGTTCCATGAGGCGCCCGAGCAGGTACTCCGCCTCGCCCCCGCCGTACACGTCGGCGGTGTCCACGAGCGTGCCGCCCGCGTCCCAGAACGCCTTCAGCTGCTCGGCGGCGTCGTGCTCGTCGGTGTCCCGCCCCCAGGTGAGGGTGCCGAGTCCGATGCGCGACACGCGCAGGCCCGTACGTCCGAGATGCCTCTGCTCCATGGGCGCGAGATTACTGGCCGGGCCGTCACGCGGTGGGAGCCTGTGGACAACCACCTCCTGTCGCGGGCGCCGGCCCCGCGCTAGAGTCCGGCCCACAGAGACGTTACCGATGGGTAAGGGGTGCGTGGAATGCGGCTCGGCATCAACCTCGGCTACTGGGGCGCCGGCATGGACGGCGACAACCTCGCCGTCGCCCAGGAGGCGGACCGGCTCGGATACGACGTCTGCTGGGCCGCCGAGGCGTACGGCTCCGACGCCCCCACCGTCCTCGCCTGGGTCGCGGCGAGGACCGAACGGATCGACGTCGGTTCCGCGATCATGCAGATCCCGGCCCGGCAGCCCGCCATGACGGCGATGACCGCCGCCACCCTCGACTCGCTCAGCGGCGGCCGGTTCCGCCTCGGCCTCGGCGTCTCCGGACCCCAGGTCTCCGAGGGCTGGTACGGCGTGAAGTTCGACAAGCCGCTCGCCCGGACCCGCGAGTACGTCGAGGTCGTCCGCAAGGCGATGTCCCGCGAGCGCCTCAGCCACGACGGCGAGCACTGGACCCTCCCGCTGCCGGACGGCCCCGGCAAGCCCCTGAAGCTCACCGTCCACCCGCAGCGCGAGCACATCCCGCTCTACATCGCCGCGATCGGTCCCAGGAACCTGGAGCAGACCGGTGAGATCGCGGACGGCGCCCTGCTGATCTTCCCCTCCGCCGAGCACCTGGAGGAGACCGCCCTGCGGCACATCCGCGCGGGCCGCGAGAGGGCGGGCCTGACCATGGACGGCTTCGACGTCTGTCCCACGGTGCCGCTCGCCCTCGGCGACGACGTGGACGCGCTCGCCGACGTCTTCCGCCCGTACACCGCGCTGTACGTCGGCGGCATGGGCAGTCGCGAGCAGAACTTCTACAACAAGCTCGCGCGGCGCATGGGGTACGAGAAGGAGGCCGCCGAGGTCCAGGACAAGTACCTGGCCGGGGACAAGGCGGGGGCGGCGGCGGCCGTGCCGCACTCGCTGATCGACCGGACCACCCTGCTCGGCTCCGTCGAGCGGATCGCGGACCGGATGGCGGCCTACGCCGGGGCCGGGGTCACCACCCTCACCGTCGCCCCGGCCGGCTTCACCCTCGACGAGCGGGTGGCGGCCCTGCGGGCGGGCGTCGAGGCGCTGGAGCGGGCGGGACTCGCGTAGGGCCGGCTCCTTCCGGCTCCGCGGGGAGACGGAGCCGGAAGGAACCGGAGGGGCCCGCGGCCGTGGTGGGGGCTCGGGGGGTCTTCCCCGCCACGGCCGTCACGCAGCACAACGGTTCCGGCGGCCTCCCGGTTACGCCCCCGGGACTCACTCTTCCGGCCGAACCGGCCCGGCCCCGTGTTGCCCGCCGTCCCGGACCGGACTTGACTCGTTCTCCCCGGACGTACCGGAGTACGGACGTCCGCACGGAGGTGGCGGCGATGCTCACGGCCAAGGGCCTGTTCCAGGAAATCATCGACAACGACGAGTCCTTCCGGCTCTTCTGTTCGATCGCGGCGAGCGGCGAGGCCCAGGGCGGCTGGGAGAATGGCCGGATCGCGGCCCTCGTCCCCCCGGCGATGCGCGGACTCGCGCCCAAGATCATCCGGCACGGTGCCGACGAGGACAAGCACGGCCGGATCTTCCACGCGCTGATGAGGAAGCGCGGCCTCGAACCCGTCCCGGTGCCCCCCGACACCGACTACACGATGCTGCTCGAACGGCGCGGCATCGGCCTCGCGCACGACAAACTCCGCCGCGACGAGCCGCTGACCGAGCGGGACATCGTCGTCTACCTCGCCCACAGCCGTGTCACCGAGCAGCGGGCCGCCGACCAGATGGACATGCTCGTCACGTACTTCGGGGACCACCCCGAGCTGGGCAGGGCCATCCACATGATCGACAACGACGAGACGAATCACCTCGCCTACTGCCACGAGGAGCTGCTCCGGCTCGCCCGCCGGGGCCACGGGCGGCTGATCCAGCGCACCCTGCGCGAGTCCGCCCTCGTCGAGATCCGGGTCTACCGCGACGTCAGCCTCGCCGTGATGCGCCACATGGGCCGCATCCTGAAGTGGCCGAAGCCCAAGGCCCTCGCCCTCGCCGCCGGCGTCCACGGCATGTACGCGTACGAGCGGCTGGCGGGATGGCACCGGATGACCGGCCTCAGGACGCCCGAGCGGCTCGACGCCCTCGGGGGGCCCGCCGCCCCCGCGCCCGCCTTCTGAAAAGCCTCCCGGGACTCCCCGGAGCCCCTGCCGGCCCTTCGCCGGGTCCTCCGGGCGGGGCCGGTGCGGCGGGGGGGGGGGGCTACATCCAGCCGCGCCGTTTGAACATCAGGTACAGGACGACGACGGCCCCCGTCATCAGGAGGATCACCGCCGGGTACGAGTACCGCCAGCCCAGCTCCGGCATGAACTCGAAGTTCATGCCGTAGACCCCCGCGACCATCGTGGGGACCGCGGCCATGGCCGCCCACGCCGAGATCTTCCGCATGTCGTCGTTCTGCCGCACCCCCATCTGCGCCAGATGGGCCGAGAGGACGTCGGACAGGAGCCGGTCGAGCCCCTCCACCTGTTCGTTGGAGCGCAGCAGGTGGTCGTTGACGTCCCGGAAGAACGGCCGCGCCTCCTCGTTCACGAACGGCACCGTCCCGGCCGTGAGCCGCGCCATCGGCCCGGCCAGCGGACCGCTGGCCCGCCGGAACTCCAGGACCTGCCGCTTCGCCGTGTAGATCCGCGCCGCCGTGTTGGCCGCCGCGCCCCCGGTGGGCGCGAAGACGTCCGCCTCCAGCTCCTCCAGGTCCACCTGGAGCTCGCCCGCGATGTCGAGGTAGTGGTCGACGATCGCGTCGCTCACCGCGTACAGCACCGCCGTCGGCCCGTGCTTCAGGACCTCCGGGTCGGCCTCCAGGCGCCGGCGCACCTCCGCCAGCGGGGCCCCCTCGCCGTGCCGGACCGTGACCACGAACGAGTCGCCCATGAACGCCATCAGCTCGCCCGAGGAGACCCGGTCGCTCTCCGGTTCGTACACGACCGGCTTGAGCACCATGAACAGCGAGTCGTCGTAGACCTCCAGCTTGGGCCGCTGGTGGGCCTTCAGGGCGTCCTCGACGGCCAGCGGGTGGAGCGCGAACTCCGAGGCGACGTGGTCGAACTCCGCCGCCGTGGGCTCGTGCAGCCCCACCCACAGGAACGCGTCGTCGCCCGCCGACCGCGCCTCCTCCAGGGCGTCCGAGAGGTCGGAGGGGCCGTCCGTGCGGTGCCCGTCCCGGTAGATGGCAGAGTCCACGATCACGGAGCGCATTTTGCCCCCGAACGGTCTCGTCATGCACACGTGACGGCCTCCCCGGCCCCGGAAAGCCCCCGCGCGGTCCTCCGCCGGCCCCGGCCCTCCCCGCACGCGCGGGCGGTCCCGCGCCTCCCGCGCGGACGCCCCGGCCCGTACGGCCTAGGCTGGCCCGCATGGCCACGCTGATCCTCGTCCGGCACGGACGCTCCACCGCCAACACCTCCGGGGTCCTCGCCGGGCGCACGCCCGGGGTCACGCTCGACGAGCGCGGTGCCGCGCAGGCCGCCGCCCTCCCCGGGCGCCTCGCGGACGTCCCGCTCGTCGCCGCCGTCTCCAGCCCCCTCCGGCGCTGCCGGGAGACGCTGCGCCCCCTCCTCGACGCCCGCCCCGGCCTCCCGCTCCACGTCGAGGAGCGGATCAACGAGTGCGACTACGGCGACTGGTCCGGCCGCAAGCTCTCCGAGCTCGGCGACGACCCCCTGATGGAGGTCGTCCAGACCCACCCCTCCGCCGCCGCCTTCCCCGGCGGAGAGTCCATGCGCGCCATGCAGAACCGCGCCGTCGAGGCCGTACGGGACTGGAACGCGCGGATCGAGGCGGAGCACGGCGAGGACGCCTGCTACGTGATGTGCTCGCACGGCGACATCATCAAGTCGGTCGTGGCGGACGCGCTCGGGCTCCACCTCGACCTCTTCCAGCGGCTCCACGCCGACCCCTGCTCGGTCACCGTCATCCGCTACACGCGCGCGCGTCCCTTCCTCCTCCGCCTCGGCGACACGGGAGAGTTCGCCGGATTCGTCCCCCGCGAGCACGCCCACGGCGACGGGACGGCCGCGGTCGGCGGTGGTGCGGGCGCACCGTGATCCCTTCGCGCAGTAGGGTGGACGCGCCGCTGTAGCAAGACCGTCGAGACGCAAGGGAGCCGGGAACGTGTCCCGTCAGGTGTTCCTCTACGACCCACCGGAGCGTTTCGTGGCCGGTACGGTCGGGCTGCCTGGCCGCCGTACGTTCTTCCTCCAGGCGTCCGCCGGCGGCCGGGTCACCAGCGTCGCCCTGGAGAAGATGCAGGTCGCCGCCCTCGCCGAGCGCATCGACGAACTCCTCGACGAGGTCGTGCGGCGCACCGGCGGCAACGCGCCCGTGCCCGCCGTCGCCCCCGCCGAGGTCGCGGACACCGCTCCCCTCGACGCCCCCGTCGAGGAGGAGTTCCGGGTCGGCACCATGGCGCTCGCCTGGGACGGCGAGGAGCAGCGCATGATCGTCGAGGCGCAGGCCCTCGTCGAACTCGACGCGGACACCGACGAGGACCTCGCCGAGGCCGAGGAGCGGCTGCTCCAGGACGAGGAGAACGGCCCGCCGATGCTCCGCGTCCGCCTCACCGGCGCCCAGGCGCGGGCCTTCGCCAAGCGGGCCCTGGACGTCGTCAACGCGGGCCGGCCGCCCTGCCCGCTCTGCAGCCTGCCGCTCGACCCCGAGGGGCACGTCTGTCCGCGCCAGAACGGATACCGCCGCGGAGCATGAGCAGCAGCCCCCAGACCCTGCCGGGCGCCGAACTGCTCGCCCGCGGTGACCTGACCGTACGCGGACAAATCCGCGAGGCGTCCAACGCCGTGCTGTACTGCTCCGTCGCGTACGAGGGACGGGAGGCGGCCTGCGTCTACAAGCCGGTCGCCGGGGAACGGCCGCTGTGGGACTTCCCCGACGGCAACCTCGCCCGGCGCGAGGTCGCCGCCTACGAGGTCTCCGAGGTCACCGGCTGGGGCCTGGTCCCGCCGACGGTGCTCCGCGACGGCCCGTACGGGGAGGGCATGGTCCAGCTCTGGATCGAGCCCGACCCCGAGGCGCGGCTCCTGGCCCTCACCGAGGACGAGGAGCCGGGGGAGGGCTGGAAGGCCGTGGGGGAGGCCGAGGTGGGCGAGGGCCGCACCGCGCTCCTCGTCCACGCGGACACCCCCGCCCTGCGGCGGCTCGCCGTCCTGGACGCGGTGATCAACAACGGCGACCGCAAGGGCGGGCACCTGCTCCCGGTCCCCGGCGGGCACCTGTACGGCATCGACCACGGGGTCGCCTTCCACGTCGAGGACAAGCTGCGCACCCTGCTGTGGGGATGGGCGGGCGAGGAACTGCCCGCCGAGGCGGCCGGGGTCCTCGACCGCCTGGCCCGGTCCCTGGCGCCGGGGGAGCGGCTCGCCACCCGTCTGGCGGAACTGCTCACCGGCGCCGAAGTGGCGGCGGTACGCGCCCGCGTGGAGGCGCTGAGGACGGGCGGCCGGCACCCGGAGCCCTCCGGGCAGTGGCCGTCCATCCCCTGGCCGCCGGTCTGAGGGCCGGAGTCCCGCCCGGCTCCCGGCGCCCCTCGCGTCCCGGAGGCACGGGGCGGCGGTTTCGGCCATCTCTTCCCGGGGACGCGCACGCCCCCGGCGGGGACGCACACGGGCCTCCGCGCCCGCAAGAGCGCCCAACCGGCCGAGATCCCGTATCCGGTTCGTATCCGGAACACCCGTCCGGTTAGGCTCGGGGCATGCATGCCTGGCCCGCTTCTGAGGTCCCCGCCCTTCCCGGCAAGGGCCGCGACCTCCGGATCCACGACACCGCGACCGGCGGACGAGTCACCCTCGCCCCCGGCCCCGTCGCCCGTCTCTACGTCTGCGGCATCACCCCGTACGACGCGACCCACATGGGTCACGCGGCGACCTACAACGCGTTCGACCTCGTCCAGCGCGTGTGGCTCGACACCAAGCGGCAGGTGCACTACGTCCAGAACGTGACGGACGTGGACGACCCGCTCCTGGAGCGCGCGATCCGCGACGGCGTGGACTGGACCGGTCTCGCCGAGCGCGAGACCGCCCTCTTCCGCGAGGACATGACCGCCCTGCGGATGCTGCCCCCGAAGCACTACATCGGCGCGGTCGAGGCCATACCGGGCATCGTCCCGCTCGTCGAGCGCCTGCGGGACGCCGGCGCCGCCTACGAGCTCGAGGGCGACGTCTACTTCTCGGTCGACGCCGACCCGCACTTCGGCCGCGTCTCGAACTACGACACCGCACTGATGCGCCACCTCTCCGCCGAGCGCGGCGGCGACCCCGACCGTCCCGGCAAGAAGAACCCGCTCGACCCGATGCTCTGGATGGCCGCCCGCGAGGGCGAGCCGAGCTGGGACGGCGGCAGCCTCGGCCCCGGCCGCCCCGGCTGGCACATCGAGTGCGTCGCCATCGCCCTCGACCACCTCGGCATGGGCTTCGACGTGCAGGGCGGCGGCTCCGACCTGATCTTCCCGCACCACGAGATGGGCGCCTCCCACGCCCAGACCCTCACCGGCGAGTTCCCGATGGCCAAGGCGTACGTCCACGCCGGCATGGTCGGCCTCGACGGCGAGAAGATGTCCAAGTCCAGGGGCAATCTGGTCTTCGTCTCGAAGCTGCGCCGCGACGGCGTCGACCCGGCCGCCATCCGGCTCGCGCTCCTCTCCCACCACTACCGCGCCGACTGGGAGTGGACCGACCGGGTCCTCCGGGACGCCGTGGACCGCCTCGGCCGCTGGCGCGCCGCCGTCTCCCGCCCCGACGGGCCCTCCGCCGACGCCCTCGTGGAGGAGCTGCGCGACGCCCTCGCCGACGATCTCGACACGCCCACCGCGCTCGCCGCGGTCGACCGCTGGGCCGAACTCCAGACGGCCGGAGGCGGCACCGACGACTCCGCCCCCGGACTCGTCTCCCGTGCCGTCGACGCGCTCCTGGGTGTCGCCCTGTAAGGGTCTTCGTCGTACAACTCCGTTTTGTGCAACCGTCCTTGGACTTCCGTGTGAAGTCCGGGGGCGGTTCCTTTTTGTCCTGTCGCCGTGCTCGAACATGCGCTAAAGAAGCTCCATGCAATCATCACCGCGCATGAGAGCTGCAGTCGCCGGTGCACTGTTCGGGTTGCTCGCCGCCTTCGCGGGACCCGGCACCACCGCCGCGGCCACCCCCACGCCCCCCACCGAGAGCGCCGGGAACGCCGACACCACCGTCGGCGACGTCACCGGCTTCGCCGCCGAAGGAGCCGCCTACCTGCTGACCGCCGGCCCGTCCCGCGCCCGCGTCACCTTCGTCACCGCCGACACCTTCCGCATCGAACTCGCCCCCGACGGCACGTTCACCGACCCCACCGGCACCGACATCACCCTGCCCCAGGGCCCGCCCCCGGCCACCCGCTGGCACGACCGGGGCGACCGGTACGAACTGAGCAGCGACCGGGTGACCCTGCGCGCCTACAAGTCGCCGCTCCGCTTCGCCGCCGTGCGCGCCGACGGCACCCCCCTCTGGTCCGAGACCCGGGGCCTCACCTGGAACCAGGACCGCACCGTCCAGACCCTCGCCCGCGGCGCGGCGGAGCAGTTCTACGGCGCCGGCATGCAGAACGGACGCGGCAACACCTCCCACCGCGACAAGACCGTCGAGGTCGCCGTCGACTACAACTGGAACGACGGCGGCCACCCCAACTCCGTCCCGTTCTACCTCTCCACCGCCGGCTACGGCGTCTACCGCAACACCTACGCCCCCAACACCTACGCCTTCACCGAGCCCGTCACCACCAGCGCGAAGGAACGGCGCTTCGACGCCTACTACTTCGCCGGCACCGGCCGCGACGCCGCCAAGGACGTCATCGGCCAGTACACCCGGCTCACCGGCAAGCCCTTCATGCCCCCCGTGTACGGCCTGGAGATCGGCGACGCCGACTGCTACCTCCACAACGCCAACCGGGGCGAGCGCCACACCCTCGACGCCCTGAAGGTCGCCGACGGCTACGTCGCGAACGACATGCCCAACGGCTGGATGCTCGTCAACGACGGCTACGGCTGCGGCTACGAGAACCTCGCGGAGACCGCCGCCGGGCTCCAGGAGCGCGGCACGCAGCTCGGCCTGTGGACCGAGGACGGCATCGACCGCCTCGGCGAACAGGTCAGGGCCGGCCAGCGGGTCGCCAAGCTCGACGTCGCCTGGGTCGGCGCGGGGTACAAGTTCGCCCTCGACGGCTGCAAGGACGCCCACGCGGGCATCGAGGCCCACAGCGAAGCCCGCGGCTTCACCTGGGCCCCCGAGAGCTGGGCCGGCGCCCAGCGCTGCGGCGTCCAGTGGTCCGGCGACCAGACCGGGAGCTGGGAGTACATCCGCTGGCAGATACCGACCTACGCGGGCGCCTCCATGTCCGGCCTCGCCTACACCACCGGTGACGTCGACGGCATCTTCGGCGGGAGCGCCAAGACGTACACCCGCGACCTCCAGTGGAAGACCTTCCTGCCCGTCACCATGACCATGGACGGCTGGGCGGCCCAGGACAAGCAGCCCTTCCGCTACGGCGAGCCGTACACCGGCATCAACCGCGCCTCCCTCAAGCTCCACGAGGCCCTGCTCCCGTACATCTACAGCCACGCGTACCGCGCCACGAAGACCGGCGTCGGCCTCGCCCGGCCGCTCGCCCTGGAGTACCCGGACGACCCGAAGGCCGCCACCGAGGCCGCGAAGTACGAGTTCCTCAGCGGCGAGGACTTCCTCGTCGCGCCCGTCTACCAGGACGCCGTAGAACGCGACGGCATCTACCTCCCGAAGGGCACCTGGATCGACTACTGGAGCGGACGCGTCTACGAGGGTCCGCGCACCCTCGACGACTACAGCGCCCCGCTCGACACCCTGCCCCTCTTCGTCCGCGCCGGCGCGGTCGTCCCCCTGTGGCCCGGCGACATCCGCTCGTACAAGGACCGCGCCCCCGGCGACCCGCTCGCCTGGGACGTCTACCCGCGGGGCACCTCCTCCTTCGAGCTGTACGAGGACGACGGCGTCACCCGCGAGCACCGTGCCGGGAAGTACGCCACCCAGCGCGCCGAGGTCCGCGCCCCCGAGTCCGGCCCCGGCGACGTCACCGTCCGGGTCGGCGCGAGCACCGGCACGTACACCGGCAAGCCCGGCGCCCGGCCGTACGCCTTCACCGTCCACACCGGCGACGCCCCCGGCACGGTGAGGCTCGACGGACGCGCGCTGCCCGCCCTCACCTCCCGCGCCGCCTTCGACGCGGCCGGCCAGGGCTGGTGGTACGACCGCGACGAGCGCGGGGGAACGGTCCGGATCAAGACCGCCGCCCTGTCCACCGACCGCGCCTTCGAACTGCGCCTGACCGACACCAGCGCCGTCGGCGGGGCCGTCCCCGGCGCCTCCGCCGTCCTCGCCGCCCCCACCGGGCAGGAGCTCGGCGCGGGCACGCCCGGCACCGTCGCCGTGGACGTCACCGCGGGCACCCGGGACGCCACCGACGTACGGGTCTCCGTGGCCGCCCCGGACGGCTGGCGGGTCACCCCGGCCGCCCCGATCGCCCGCGTCCCGGCCGGCACCACCCGCCGGGTCGAGGTCGCCGTCGCCCCCGCGGCGGACGCGAAGCCCGGCGAGGCCACCCTCACGGCGACCGTCCGCCACCGCGCCGCGGGCACCGACCGCACCGCCGTGCAGCGGTTCGCGGTCGGCGTGATGCCCCCGCCGCCGACCGGCGACGCCTGGGCGAGCGACCTGGTGTGGCTGCGCTCGACCAACGGCTGGGGACCGGCCGAACGCGACCGCTCCAACGGCGAGTCCGGCGCCGCCGACGGCCGGCCCCTCACCCTGGCCGGGAAGACCTACGAGAAGGGGATCGGCGGCCATGCCGACTCCGACGTCGAGGTCTACCTGGGCGGCCGCTGCTCCGTCCTCACCGCCGACGTGGGCATCGACGACGAGATCGACGGCTACGGCGAGGTGGCCTTCTCCGTGGAGGCGGACGGCAAGGTCCTGTGGACCTCGCCCCGGCTCACCGGTGCCTCCGCGACCCTGCCCGTGAACGTCGACGTGACCGGCGCCCGGCACGTCCGGCTGAAGATCACGGACACCAACGGGTCGAAGAGCGGCGACCACGGCGACTGGGCGGCGGCCCGGTTCGGCTGCGCCTGACGCCCGGCGCGCGGGAGGGGCGCCCGTTTCCGGGCGCCCCTCCCGTACCGCTCACCGCTCGCGCTGTCCGCCGGAACCGCCGTCCGGGCCCTCGCCGCCGGACGGATCGCCGTCCCGGGGATCGTCCGGCGTCCCGCCGGCGGCCCCCTCGGGGGCGTCCCCGGCGCCGCTCCCGGGCTTCGCCCCGGGGCCCGCGGCCTCCGGTCGCCCTCCCGGTGCGGCGTCCGCCCCGGTCCCGGCGTCCGGCGCCGTTCCCGGCCCGGCCTCCGGCTTCTCGGGCTTCTCCGTCTTCTCGGGCTTCGGCGGGCGCGGCCGGCCGCTCCCGGACTCCCGCAGGAACGGGGACTCCCCGCCCTCCGTCGCCACCCCGGGTCCGGAACCCGGCCCCGCGCCGGGCTCACGCCGCCGCAGGTACCGCTCGAACTCACGGGCGATCGCCTCGCCGGACGCCTCGGGAAGCTCGGCGGTGTCCCGCGCCTCCTCCAGCGTCTGCACGTACTCGGCGACCTCGCTGTCCTCGGCCGCCAGCTGGTCCACGCCGAGCTGCCAGGCCCGCGCGTCCTCGGGCAGCTCGCCCAGCGGGATGCGCAGCCCGATCAGGTCCTCCAGGCGGTTGAGCAGCGCCAGCGTCGCCTTCGGGTTCGGCGGCTGCGACACGTAGTGCGGCACCGCCGCCCACAGGCTCACCGCCGGCACGCCCGCGTGCGTGCACGCCTCCTGGAGGATGCCCACGATGCCCGTGGGGCCCTCGTACCGGGTCTCCTCCAGGTCCATCGTGCGCGCCAGGTCCGGGTCGGAGGTCACGCCGCTGACCGGGACCGGCCGGGTGTGCGGGGTGTCCCCGAGCAGCGCGCCCAGGATCACCACCATCTCCACGCCCATCTCGTGCGCGAGGGCGAGCAGCTCGTTGCAGAAGGAGCGCCAGCGCATCGAGGGTTCGATGCCGCGCACGAGTACCAGGTCACGGGGCTTGTCGCCGCCGACGCGGACCACGGAGAGCCGGGTCGTCGGCCAGGTGATCTTCCGTACGCCGTTGTCCAGGAAGACCGTGGGCCGGTTGACCTGGAAGTCGTAGTAGTCCTCGGCGTCGAGCGCCGCGAACACCTCGCCCTTCCACTCCCGGTCCAGGTGGGCGACCGCGGTGGAGGCCGCGTCCCCGGCGTCGTTCCAGCCCTCGAACGCGGCCACCATGACCGGGTCGATCAGCTCGGGCACCCCCTCGAGCTCGATCACCCAGCGCCTCCTTCTCGAAGTTCCTGTCGCACGGACCAACCTTACGGCTTTCCGGTGGCCCGTCCGCAGCCCCCGGACATCCCCGAAAACCCGTGCGGCCTCGATCGACTACCCAGGAACCGGCCTCCGCACACGAAGGCCCCACGCCTCCCGGAACGCCGGAGGGGCGGCCCCCGGAGGAGGGACCGCCCCGAGCCGCCCCGGGGGGCGGGAGGTCACTTCCGCAGCATCGACTCGACCCCGGCACGGATCTCGTCCGTCGCCAGGCCCCGGACGGTCAGCGTCGTACGGCGGCGCAGCACGTCGTCCGCCGTCTCGGCCCACTCGTGGTCACGGGCGTAGGCGACCTGCGCCCAGATCTCCGGCGCGTCCGGGTGGATGCGCCGGGCCAGCTCCGGGTCCTCGTTCGCCATGCGGGCGATCTCGAAGGAGAGCGAACCGTAGTGCGTCGCCAGGTGCCTGGCGGTGTCGGCGGCCATGCGCGGACCGGGCGCCGGGCCGTCGACGAGCAGCCGGTGGGCGACGGCGTTCGGGTTGGCGATGCCGGGCAGCGGCAGCCGCTTCGGCAGTGCGGAGACCGGCTCGTAGTCCTCGCCGAGGGGGTGTCCCGGAAGCTGCTCCAGCTTCTTCATCACCGTGCGTCCGATGTGGCGGAAGGTCGTCCACTTGCCGCCGGCCACCGACAGCATCCCGCCCCGGCCCTCGGTCACGACCGTCTCGCGCTTGGCCCTGGAGGTGTCGCCGGGGCCGCCGGGGAGCACCCGCAGACCGGCGAAGGAGTACGTGATGAGGTCGCGCGACAGCTGCTGGTCGCGGATGGAGAAGGCGGCCTCGTCCAGGATCTGGGCGGTGTCCTTCTCGGTGACCTCGACCTGGCCGGGGTCGCCCTCGTACTCCTCGTCGGTGGTGCCGAGCAGCAGCATGTCCTCCCAGGGGAGGGCGAAGGTGATGCGGTACTTGTCGATCGGGGTGGCCAGCGCGGCCTTCCACGGCGAGGTCCGCCTGAGCACCAGGTGCGCGCCCTTGGAGAGGCGGATGGAGGGGGCCGCGGCCGGGTCCTCCATCTTCCGCAGGTGGTCGACCCACGGGCCGGTGGCGTTCAGGACGAGGCGGGCGTCCACGCCGAACTCGTCGCCGGTGGTGCGGTCCCTCAGCTCCGCGCCGGTGACCCGGCCGCGGGTGAAGCGCAGGCCGGTGACCTCGGCGTGGTTGAGGACGGTGGCACCGGCGTCGACGGCGGCGCGGACCGTCATCAGCGCCATGCGGGCGTCGTTCATCTGGTCGTCGCCGTACACGGCCACGGCCCTCAGGTTGTCGGTCCGCAGCTCCGGCACGTCCTGCGCCGCCCTGGAGGGGGAGAGGAGGTGCCCGACGCCGTCGCCGAACGCCGAGAGCGCGGAGTACGCGAAGACACCGGCGCCCAGCTTGGCCGCGCCGTGCGGGCCGCCCTTGTAGACGGGCAGGTAGAAGGTGAGCGGATTGGCGAGGTGCGGGGCCACCTGGCGGGAGACCGCGCGCCGCTCGAAGTGGTTCTCCGCCACCAGCTTCACCGCGCCGGTCTGCAGGTAGCGCAGACCTCCGTGGAGCAGCTTGGAGGAGGCGGAGGAGGTGGCGCCGGCGAAGTCGCCGGCGTCCACCAGGGCCACCCGCAGACCCGACTGCGCGGCGTGCCAGGCGGTGGAGATGCCCAGGATGCCGCCGCCTATCACCAGGAGGTCGTACGTCGCCTTGGAGAGCTGCTCCCGGGTCTCGGCGCGGCTCGGCAGGGAACCGGCGGCCGGGTGCGTCCCCAGGGCGGGGACGCTCTGCAGGGTGGTCATCGTGAATTACTCCTCGTCACTTCTCGTCCGATTCGAGCCAGCCCATGGAGCGCTGCACGGCCTTGAGCCAGTTCTTGTACTCGCTGTCGCGCTTCTCCGCGTCCATGCGAGGCGTCCACTCGGCGGCCCGGCGCCAGTTGGCGCGCAGGGCGTCGGTGTCCGGCCAGAAGCCGACGGCGAGGCCGGCGGCGTAGGCGGCGCCGAGGCAGGTGGTCTCGGCGACCATGGGACGCACGACGGGCGCGTCCACGAAGTCGGAGAGGGTCTGCATCAGCAGGTTGTTGGAGGTCATGCCGCCGTCGACCTTGAGGGCGGTCAGTTCCACGCCGGAGTCCTTGACCATGGCGTCGGCGATCTCGCGGGTCTGCCAGGCGGTGGCCTCGAGCACGGCACGGGCGATGTGCGCCTTGGTGACGTAGCGGGTGAGGCCGGTGATCACGCCGCGGGCGTCGGAACGCCAGTACGGGGCGAACAGGCCGGAGAACGCGGGGACGAAGTAGGCGCCGCCGTTGTCCTCGACGGAGGAGGCCAGGGTCTCGATCTCGGCCGCGGACTTGATCAGGCCCATCTGGTCGCGCATCCACTGCACCAGGGAGCCGGTCACGGCGATCGAGCCCTCCAGGGCGTAGACCGGCTTCTCGTCGCCGATCCGGTAGCCGACCGTGGTCAGCAGGCCGCTGTAGGAGTTGATCGCCTTGTCACCCGTGTTGATCAGCATGAAGGTGCCGGTGCCGTACGTCGACTTGGCCTCGCCCTCGGCGAAGCACGTCTGGCCGAAGAGGGCGGCCTGCTGGTCGCCGAGCGCGGAGGCGACCGGGACGCCGTCGAGGACGCCGCCCTTGACCGTGCCGTACACCTCGGCGGAGGAGCGGATCTCCGGCAGTACGGCGGCCGGGACGTCCATGGAGTGCAGGATGCGCTCGTCCCACGCCAGCTCGTGCAGGTTCATCAGCAGGGTGCGGGAGGCGTTGGTGACGTCGGTGACGTGCACGCCGCCGTCCACGCCGCCGGTCAGGTTCCAGATGACCCAGGAGTCCATGGTGCCGAAGAGGATGTCGCCGCGCTCGGCGCGCTCGCGCAGCCCCTCGACGTTGTCGAGCAGCCAGCGGACCTTCGGGCCGGAGAAGTACGAGGCGAGCGGAAGACCGGTCTCCCGGCGGAAGCGGTCCTGGCCGACGTTGCGGCCCAGCTCCTTGCAGAGGGCGTCGGTGCGGGTGTCCTGCCAGACGAGGGCGTTGTGGACGGGCTCGCCGGTGTTCTTGTCCCACAGCAGCGTGGTCTCGCGCTGGTTGGTGATGCCGATGGCCTTGACGTCGGCGGCGGTGATCTCCGCCTTCTCCAGGGCGCCGGCGACGACCTCCTGGACGTTGGCCCAGATCTCGGCGGCGTCGTGCTCGACCCAGCCGGGCTTCGGGAAGATCTGCTCGTGCTCCTTCTGGTCGACCGAGACGATCCGGCCGTCCTTGTCGAAGACGATGCAGCGGGAGGAGGTGGTGCCCTGGTCGATGGCGGCGATGAACGGGCCGGAGGTGTGTGCGTCGGTCACGGTGTGCTCCAAGGGGGTCTGGAAGAAGGACGGCTCAGGCGAACGCGATGGTGTAGATACCCGCGGCGAGGGCGCCGCCGATCAGTGGACCGGCGACCGGGATCCAGGCGTAGCCCCAGTCGGAGCCGCCCTTGTTCGGCAGCGGGAGCAGGGCGTGCACGATGCGCGGACCGAGGTCACGGGCCGGGTTGATGGCGTAACCGGTCGGACCGCCGAGCGAGAGGCCGATGGAGACCACGACGAAGGCGGTGATCAGACCGCCCAGGGTGCCGAGGCCCTTGCCGCTGTCGTTGAGGCCCTGGGTGAGCACGGCGAGGACCAGCACGGTGGTGCCGATGACCTCGGTGGCCAGGTTCTGCCAGGTGTTGCGGATCTCGGGGCCCGTGGAGAAGACGCCGAGCACCGGGCCGGGGCCCTCGACCGGCGTCTCGCCGCGGGTCTCCGGGTCCGTGAGGTGGGCCAGGAACTGGCCGTAGTAGGCCACCCAGACCAACGCCGCGCCGATCATCGCGCCGAGCAGCTGGCCGGCGAAGTAGACGGGGACGTCGCCCCACTCCCCGTCCTTGATCGCGATTCCGACCGTGACGGCGGGGTTCAGATGGGCGCCCGAGAGGGAAGCCGTCATGTAGACGGCCGTCATGACGGCGAAGCCCCACCCGAAGGTGATCGCGAGCCAGCCCGCGCCGCGGGCCTTGGAGTTCTTGAGCGTGACGGCGGCGCACACACCGCCGCCGAGCAGGATGAGTACGGCGGTACCGATGGTCTCGCCGAGGAAGATGTCGGAGCTGGACACCCGCGACTCCTTTGTCCTTCGTCCAGGGGAAGGCGAACCCCGGTTTCCTCCGGTGTCCGCGCCCTCGTGTGAGGGCGTTGCCGGCCCTAAGCACTGCCCCACCCTAACGCGCATTTCCGTTAAGTGTTCGACAATGCCGACCGGTGAACGGAAGTTTTGCCCCGGCGCAACAGCACGTCAAGGGCCCGGGGAAGGGAAAACCCGCCGATGACGGGATCGTTATCGGCGGGTCGGGGGTGCCGCGCGGAGGGGTACGGCCGCGCGGGACGGCCGTCCGGCGGAGTCGGGGACGGCGGGTCGCCGGGGCGCGCCCGGGCGGCGGCCGGGCACCGGGGCGCGTCCCGGTGGTGGCCGTCCGGGAAACGACGGCCTCGGGGGCGTGCCCGGAAGCGACCCCTCGGAGTGCGCCCGGAAGCGACCCCCGCGGAGTACGCCCGGAAGCGGCCGTCCCCGGGCGTGTCTCAGAAGCGGCCGGCCCCCAGGTCCCGGGAGACCGCGCGGGCGCAGTCCCGCACCGCCGCCACCAGCTCCGGGCGCAGCTCGCCGGCCGGGCAGAGCCGCTCCACGGCGCCCGTCACCGCCACCGCCCCCACCGGCATCCGCCGCCGGTCGTGGATCGGCGCCGCCACCGACGCCACGCCCTCCCAGGTCTCCTCCACGTCCGCCGCCCAGCCCCGGGCCCGCACCGTGTCGAGCAGCGCCTCGAAGTCCCCGAGCGCCGTGGTCGTCCGCGGCGTGAACGCCTCCCGTCCGGCCTCCACCACCTCGCTGTGCGCCACCGGGTCGTACGCCGAGAGGACCTTGCCCAGGGCCGTGGAGTGCAGCGGCTGCATGGCCCCCACCTCCAGGACCTGGCGGCTGTCGTCCGGCCGGAAGACGTGGTGCACGATCAGCACGCCCCGCTGGTGCAGCACCCCCAGGTGCACGCTCTCGCCGCTGGACCGGGCCAGGTCGTCCGTCCAGACCAGGGCCCGCGCCCGCAGTTCGTGCACGTCCAGATAGCTGTTCCCCAGGCGCAGCAGCTCCGCGCCCAGCTGGTAGCGGCCCGACGCCGCCTCCTGCTCCACGAAGCCCTCCGCCTGGAGGGTGCGCAGGATGCCGTGGGCCGTCCCCTTGGCGAGTCCGAGCGAGGACGCGATGTCCGACAGGCCGAGCCGGCGCTCGCCGCCCGCGAGCAGTCGCAGCACGGCCGCCGCCCTTTCAAGCGACTGGATGTTCTTCGCCATCGCCCGGCCCCTCATCCTTCTCACGCTGTTCGACAATGCTGAACACTATCGGCCGATGCCGACCTTGCGTCACTTCAGACAGTGTGGGTCAAGGAGAGGCAGGACCGGGAGTCCCCGGACACAGGATGCCGTCCGCCCCGTGGGACGCCATGTCCACCCCGGGCGGTGCGCGGTTAGGCTGACCCCGTGCCCCCTCCCCCGAGGGCGCAAAGCCGACAGCCGTCGCATCCCAGGGAGATCATCCATGGCCTCGTCGCCGTCCCCTTCCGCCGACAGCCGGAACCGTGCCGCCGCCCTCCGCGAAGCCCTCGCGACCCGGGTGGTGGTCGCCGACGGGGCCATGGGCACCATGCTCCAGGCCCAGGACCCCACCCTCGAGGACTTCCAGAACCTCGAGGGCTGCAACGAGATCCTGAACATCACCCGGCCCGACATCGTCGCCTCCGTGCACCGGGAGTACTTCGAGGCGGGCGTCGACTGCGTCGAGACGAACACGTTCGGCTCCAACCACTCGGCCGCGGGCGAGTACGACATCGCGGACAAGGTCTTCGAGCACTCCGAGGCGGGTGCCCGGATCGCCCGCGGGGTCGCCGACGAGTTCACCGCCGGGGACGGGCGCCCGCGCTGGGTCCTGGGATCGATCGGCCCCGGCACCAAGCTGCCGTCGCTCGGCCACATCACGTACGACGTGCTCCGCGACGGCTACCAGCGGAACGCCGAGGGCCTGCTGACCGGCGGCGCCGACGCCCTGATCGTCGAGACGACCCAGGACCTCCTGCAGACCAAGGCGAGCCTGATCGGCGCGCGGCGCGCGATGGACGCGCTGGGCCTGGACGTCCCCCTCATCTGTTCGCTCGCCTTCGAGACCACGGGCGTGATGCTGCTCGGCTCGGAGATCGGGGCGGCCCTGACGGCCCTGGAGCCGCTGGGCATCGACCTGATCGGCCTGAACTGCTCCACGGGCCCGGCCGAGATGAACGAGCACCTGCGCTACCTCGCCCGGCACTCCCGCACGCCGCTGATGTGCATGCCGAACGCGGGCCTGCCCGTGCTGACCAAGGACGGCGCGTACTTCCCGCTGACGCCGTCCGAGATGGCCGACGCGCAGGAGAACTTCGTCCGCGACTACGGCCTGTCCCTGGTGGGCGGCTGCTGCGGCTCGACCCCCGAGCACCTGCGGCAGGTCGTGGAGCGGGTGCGCGGCCTCGCCCCCGCCGCCCGCGACCCGCGCCCGGAGCCCGGCGCGGCCTCGCTGTACCAGACGGTTCCGTTCCGCCAGGACGTCTCCTACATGGCGATCGGGGAGCGGACGAACGCCAACGGCTCGAAGAAGTTCCGCGAGGCCATGCTGGAGGGCCGCTGGGACGACTGCGTGGAGATGGCCCGGGACCAGATCCGCGAGGGCGCGCACATGCTGGACCTGTGCGTGGACTACGTGGGCCGGGACGGGGTGGCGGACATGGCCGAGCTGGCCGGCCGCTTCGCCACGGCCTCCACGCTGCCGATCGTCCTCGACTCCACCGAGGTGGACGTCCTGCGGGCGGGCCTGGAGAAGCTCGGCGGCCGGGCGGTCATCAACTCGGTGAACTACGAGGACGGCGACGGACCGGAGTCGCGGTTCGCGAAGGTCACCCGTCTGGCCCAGGAGCACGGCGCCGCGCTGATCGCGCTCACCATCGACGAGCAGGGGCAGGCCCGTACCGCCGAGCACAAGGTCGCCATCGCGGAGCGGCTGATCGAGGACCTGACCGGCAACTGGGGCATCCACGAGTCGGACATCCTCATCGACACGCTGACCTTCACGATCTGCACCGGGCAGGAGGAGTCGCGCAAGGACGGCATCGCCACGATCGAGGCGATCCGCGAGCTGAAGCGCCGCCACCCGGACGTGCAGACCACCCTGGGCCTGTCGAACATCTCCTTCGGCCTCAACCCGGCGGCCCGCGTCCTGCTCAACTCGGTCTTCCTGGACGAGTGCGTGAAGGCGGGCCTGGACTCGGCGATCGTGCACGCCTCGAAGATCCTGCCCATCGCCCGCTTCGACGAGGAGCAGGTCACCACCGCCCTCGACCTGATCTACGACCGGCGCTCCGAGGGCTACGACCCGCTGCAGAAGCTGATGGCGCTCTTCGAGGGCGCCACGACCAAGTCCCTCAAGGCCGGCAAGGCGGAGGAACTGCTCGCCCTGCCCCTGGACGAACGGCTGAAGCGGCGGATCGTCGACGGCGAGAAGAACGGTCTGGAGGCCGACCTGGACGAGGCCCTGGCCTCCCGCCCGGCGCTCGACATCGTCAACGAGACCCTGCTCGACGGCATGAAGGTGGTCGGCGAGCTGTTCGGCTCCGGACAGATGCAGCTGCCGTTCGTGCTCCAGTCCGCCGAGGTCATGAAGATCGCCGTGGCCCACCTCGAACCGCACATGGAGAAGTCGGACGCCGAGGGCAAGGGCACGATCGTCCTGGCGACCGTGCGCGGCGACGTCCACGACATCGGCAAGAACCTCGTGGACATCATCCTCTCCAACAACGGCTACAACGTCGTCAACATCGGCATCAAGCAGCCCGTCTCCGCGATCCTGGAGGCCGCCGAGGAGCACAACGCCGACGTGATCGGCATGTCCGGCCTCCTGGTGAAGTCCACGGTGATCATGAAGGAGAACCTGGAGGAGCTGAACGGCCGGGGCCTGGCCGCCAAGTACCCCGTGATCCTCGGCGGCGCCGCCCTGACCCGCGCGTACGTCGAGCAGGACCTCCACGACATCTACCAGGGCGAGGTCCGCTACGCCCGCGACGCCTTCGAGGGCCTGCGCCTCATGGACGCCCTCATCGGCATCAAGCGCGGCGTCCCCGGAGCCGCCCTGCCCGAACTCAAGCAGCGCCGGGTCGCCAAGAAGGACGCCGCCGCCCTCCAGGTCGACGAGCCGGAGCCCGGCGGCCGCTCCGACGTCGCCACCGACAACCCGGTGCCGGTCCCGCCGTTCCGGGGCACCCGGGTCATCAAGGGCATCCCGCTGAAGGACTACGCGTCCTGGCTCGACGAGGACGCCCTCTTCAAGGGCCAGTGGGGCCTCCGGCAGAACCGGACCGGCGACGGTCCCTCGTACGAGGAGCTGGTCGAGAGCGAGGGCCGGCCCCGGCTGCGCGGCTGGCTGGACAAGCTCCACACCGAGAACCTGCTGGAGGCGGCCGTCGTGCACGGCTACTTCCCGTGCGTCTCCAAGGGCGACGACCTGATCATCCTGGACGAGGACGGCAACGAGCGCACCCGCTTCTCCTTCCCCCGCCAGCGCCGGGGCCGCCGCCTCTGCCTCGCGGACTTCTTCCGTCCGGAGGAGTCCGGCGAGACCGACGTCGTCGGGCTCCAGGTCGTCACCGTCGGCTCGAAGATCGGCGAGGCCACCGCCCGGCTCTTCTCGTCCGACTCCTACCGCGACTACCTCGAACTCCACGGCCTGTCCGTCCAGCTCGCCGAAGCCCTCGCCGAGTACTGGCACGGCCGGGTCCGCGCGGAGTGGGACATCGCGGGCACCGACCCCGCCTCCATGGCCGGCATGTTCCGTACGGAGTACCAGGGCTGCCGCTACTCCCTGGGGTACCCGGCCTGCCCCGACCTGGAGGACCGCGCCAAGATCGCGGACCTGCTGAAGCCGGAGCGCATCGGCGTGCACCTCTCGGAGGAGTTCCAGCTCCACCCCGAACAGTCCACCGACGCCATCGTCCTCCACCACCCCGAGGCGAACTACTTCAACGCACGGTGACCGCGGCGGCGTGAATCGCCGCGTTTTCCGTGATCGGGACGTACACTTGTCCGTCCAGTGCAGGCCGGTCCCCCTCCCGCTCCGGGAGGGGGACCGGCCTTCTCGTCCCTCCCTGGAGGTGTCCGGATGACCAGTACGGTCCCCGCGTCCCCGTTCCGTACGAACGGCAGCTCCGCCCTGCAGGCGGTCTTCCTCGACATGGACGGGACCCTCGTCGACACCGAGGGCTTCTGGTGGGACGCGGAGGTGGAGGTCTTCGCCGACCTCGGGCACCGCCTCGACGAGTCCTGGCGGGACGTCGTGGTCGGCGGCCCGATGACCCGCAGCGCCGGCTACCTCATCGAGTCCACCGGCGCCGACATCACCCTCGCCGAGCTGACCGTCCTCCTCAACGAGAAGTTCGAGCAGCGCATCGCGCGGGGCGTCCCGCTCATGCCGGGCGCCGAGCGGCTCCTCGCCGAGCTGGCCCGGCACTCCATTCCCACCGCCCTGGTCTCCGCCTCGCACCGGCGGATCATCGACCGGGTCCTCGCCTCGCTCGGCCCCGACCGCTTCACCCTCACCGTCGCGGGGGACGAGGTCGTACGGACCAAGCCGCACCCCGAGCCGTACCTGGCCGCCGCCCGGGGGGTGGGCGTGGACCCCGCGCTCTGCGCCGTCGTCGAGGACACGGCGACCGGCGTCGCGGCCGCGGAGGCGGCGGGCTGCCGGGTCGTCGCGGTGCCCTCCGTCGCCCCGATCGCGCCCTCCCCGGGCCGGGTCGTCGTGCGCTCGCTCGAAGAGGTCGACGTGCCTTTCCTCCGCACTCTGATCACCAGGATCTGAGCTTTCGCCGAGCTTCTCCGGCGGAATGCGCTTTCCCGGCGCGGTTCCTCACGGTTCTGCGCAGGAAAACGATCAGGCCATTTACCGAAAAGGGACTTGCGTGACCTTGGTCACCCAGAGTGCCCGGTGGTCGATGGCCTGTTCTCGTTCCCTGTCCGGAATCGTCCGACTTCGCCGCCACCATGTGCCCCGTTTCGCTCATGATCGTCCGCATCGTCCGGCGCATGACTATGGAGCGGTCCGCATTCATGATCACTGTGCGATTACCCCCGGCCCCGCCCGTGGTCCGGCAATAGCGGCGCCTCCCACTAATCTTTCGCGAGTACTTCGCCGCATAACCGCGTGCACCGGCGCACACCCAGAACGCCGTGAACACCGGACCGATCGCACCACCCGGCCCGATCGCTCCCGCCCCGACCGGGCGGCAGGCGGCGGAGTGTCCCTGACCGCTGTGACCCAGTGCCGGATGAGGAGATCGTCCCTGATGAACCGCAAGACCCTGGTGCTCCCGGCCGTGGCCGGACTGCTCGTCCCCCTGCTCGCCGCCTGCGGCGGAACGGAGGAGGACCGGGCCATCGTCGTCGGCACCACGGACCAGTTCATCGCCACCGAGGACACCCCCGCCCCCCTCGACCCGGCCTACGCCTACGACACCGGCGCGTGGAACGTCCTGCGGCAGACCGTCCAGACCCTCCTGCACGTGCCCCGCGGCGGCGGCGAGCCCGTCCCCGAGGCGGCCGAGAGCTGCGGCTTCTCCGACAAGGCCGGCGAGAGCTACCGCTGCACGCTCCGCGCCGGCCTCACCTTCGCCGACGGCACCCCGATCACGGCCGAGGACGTCAAGTACTCCGTCGAACGCGTCCTGAGGATCAAGTCGGACAACGGAACGGCCGCCCTCCTCGCGAACGTCGACACCGTCGAGACCCGGGGCGCCAACGGGATCGTCTTCCACCTCAAGACCCCCGACGCCACCTTCCCGTACAAGCTCTCCACCCCGGTCGCCGGCATCCTCAGCAAGGACAAGTACGCCGCCGACAGGCTCCGCGACGGCTTCGAGGTCGACGGCTCGGGCCCGTACACCATGAAGGCCGAACGCGAGGGCGGGAAGGCCACCCGCTTCGTCTTCACCAGGAACCCGAACTACAAGGGCGACATCGTCCCGCGCAACGACAAGGTCGAACTGCGCCCCTACGCCGACGCGACCACCATGGGCAGGGCCCTGGAGGCCGACGACATCGACATGATGGCGCGCTCCCTGTCGCAGAAGCAGGTCAAGAGCCTCACCGAGAACCCCAAGGACGGCATCGAGGTGGTCGAGGTCCCCGGCCTCGAGATCCGCTACCTCGGCTTCAACACCAAGGCCCCCTCCGTCCAGGAGAAGGCCGTGCGCCAGGCGATGGCCGCCGTCGTCGACCGGGGCGCCCTGATCAACCGCGTCTACGGACCCACCGCCGAGCCGCTCTACTCGCTGATCCCCTCCAGCATCACCGGCCACGCCACCCCCTTCTTCGACGAGTACGGCGAGCCCGACACGGACCGCGCGGCCAAGATCCTCAAGGACGCGGGCGTCAAGACCCCCGTCAAGGTGACCCTGAACTACACCACCGACCACTACGGCGCCGAGACCGCCGAGGAGTTCGAGGCGCTCGGCAAGCAGCTCACCGCCAGCGAACTCTTCGACGCCACCGTCAAGGGCGCCGAGTGGTCCACCTTCCGCACCGCCCAGAAGCGCGGCGACTACGCCGTCTACGGTCTCGGCTGGTTCCCCGACTACCCGGACCCGGACAACTACATCGCGCCGTTCCTGGACAGCGACAACTTCCTCAACACCCCGTACGTGAACAAGGTCGTCCGCGACCAGCTCATCCCGCGCTCGCGCCGTCAGGTCGACCGCACCGCCGCCGGCCCGGTCTACGCGCAGATCCAGAAGATCGTCGCCGAGGACGTCCCCGTCCTGCCCCTGTGGCAGGGCAAGCAGTACGTCGCCGCGCGCGACGACATCAACGGGGTCGAGTACGCGCTCAACACCTCCTCCGACCTCCTGCTCTGGGAGCTGGGCCGCGGCACCGTCTGACCCCCGGCCGAGACCGCCGTCCCGCACGGGCGGAGGGGCCCGGCGCGCGTCCCGCGCGCCGGGCCCCTCCGCCGTTCCCGCACCGGCTACTGGCCGCCGGGCCGCACCAGACCGCTCTCGTACGCGTACACCGCGGCCTGCACCCGGTCCCGCAGCCGCAGCTTCGTCAGCACGTGCCCCACATGCGTCTTCACCGTCGTCTCGCTGACGAACAGGTCCGCCGCGATCTCCGCGTTCGACAGGCCCCGCGCCACCAGCTTCAGCACTTCCGTCTCGCGGTCGGTCAGGGTGCTCAGCGTGTCCGGCACCCGTTCCTCGCCCGTCGGCAGGTGCGCCGAGTACTTGTCGAGCAGCCGGCGCGTGACCGACGGCGCCAGCATCGCCTCGCCCGCGGCCACCACCCGGATCGCCTGCACCAGCTCGTTCGCCGGGGCGTCCTTCAGGAGGAAGCCGCTGGCACCGGCCCGCAGCGCCTCCACCACGTACTCGTCCAGGTCGAAGGTGGTCAGCACCAGCACCTTCGCCGGCCCGTCCCGGTCCGGACCGGTGATCCGCCGGGTCGCCTCCACCCCGTCCATCCGGGGCATCCGGATGTCCATCAGCACCACGTCCGGCTGGAGCGCGCGCACCTGCTCCTGCGCCTGGAGGCCGTCCCCGGCCTCGCCCACCACCACGATGTCCCGCTCCGCCTCCAGGATCATCCGGAAGCCGGTGCGCAGCAGCGGCTGGTCGTCGACCAGGAGGACACGGATCGTCACAGGGGCTCCTTCACGGGGCGGGGCGCACGAGGCGGACCGGCCCCTACGGCGCGGGCGGGGCCGGATCCATTCTGCCCTGCCCCGGCCCGTCCGGTTCCGGCGGGCGGACCGGGGTGATCTCCAGCGGGTAGGCCGGGGGAGTCCCGCCGAACTCCGGGCAGACCGCCCGGTGGTCGCACCAGCCGCACAGCTTCGTCGGGCGCGGCCGCCAGTCGCCCGTCTCCGTCGCCAGCCGGATGGCCTCCCACAGCGCCAGCAGCTTCCGCTCCACCCGCAGCAGGTCCGCCTCCACCGGGTCGTACGTCAGCACCTCCCCGCTGCCCAGGTACACCAGCTGGAGCCGCCGGGGGATCACGCCCCTCAGCCGCCGGACCACCAGCGCGTAGAAGGTCATCTGGAACAGGGCGCCGTCCCGGTACTCCGGCCGGGGCGCCTTGCCCGTCTTGTAGTCGACGATCCGCACGTCGCCCGCGGGCGTCACGTCGATCCGGTCGATCACCCCGCGCAGCCGCAGCCCCGAATCCAGCTCCGTCTCCACGAACAGCTCGCGCTCGGCCGGCTCCAGACGCGTCGGGTCCTCCAGCGTGAACCACCGCTCGACCAGCCGCTCCGCCTCGCCCAGCCAGTCGGCGAGCCGCTCGCCGTCCGGGTCCCGCGCGAACAGCTCGCCCAGCTCGGGCCTCGACTCCAGGAGCCGCTCCCACTGCCCCGGCACCATCGCCCGCGCCCTCGGCGCCGTCCGCTCCGCCGCCGGATCGTCGAACAGCCGCTCCAGGACGGCGTGCACCAGCGTGCCCCGGGTGGCCGCCGGACTCGGCTTCTCCGGCAGCCGGTCGATCACCCGGAACCGGTACAGCAGCGGACACTGCATGAAATCGCTCGCCCGGGAGGGCGACAACGACATGGGCGTCCCGGCCGCCGCCGGCACCCGCTCGCTCGTACTCATGCCCCCGACCCTACGACCCGCCACCGACAGCGAGCCGCATACCATCGACCAGGGACCCCGTCGCACTGCATGATCGAACCGTGACGCACCGACGCGGGTCACACCACGCGACGAAAGGAACCCGTGAACCAGGACGAGCCCAAGCCGCAGCGGACCGAGGAGCCCGGCGGCGGCATCCTCATGGGCCGCCCCTTCGGCGTGCCCGTCTACGTCGCCCCCAGCTGGTTCCTCGTCGCCGCCCTCATCACCTGGGTCTTCGGCGACCAGATCGACCGCGTCCTGCCCGACCTCGGCGCCGCCCGCTACCTCGTCTCCCTCTTCTTCGCCGTCGCCTTCTACGCCTCCGTGCTCGTCCACGAACTGGCCCACACGATCGCCGCGCTCCGCTTCAAGCTCCCGGTGCGCCGCATCCAGCTCCAGTTCTTCGGCGGCGTCTCCGAGATCGAGAAGGAGAGCGAGAGCCCCGGCCGCGAGTTCGTCCTCGCCTTCGTCGGCCCCCTCCTCTCCCTCGTCCTCGCGGGCCTCTTCTACCTCACCCTGTACGCCGTCGAGCCCGCCACCGTCCCCGGCGTCCTCCTCGCCGGCCTGATGATCTCCAACCTGATCGTCGCCGTCTTCAACCTGCTCCCCGGCCTCCCGCTCGACGGGGGCCGGATGCTCCGCGCCGTCGTCTGGAAGATCACCGGCAAGCCCATGAGCGGCACCGTCGCCGCCGCCTGGGCCGGCCGCGCCCTCGCCGTCCTCGTCCTGGTCGGACTGCCCCTGCTGACCCGCACCGGACTCCTCGGCAACTCCACCGAGGACATCGGCGGCTTCGAGACCGTCACCGACGCCCTGCTCGCCGCGATCCTCGCCGCCATCATCTGGACCGGCGCCGGCAACAGCCTCCGCATGGCCCGCCTCCGCGAGCACCTGCCCGAGCTGCGCGCCCGCTCCCTCACCCGGCGCGCCATCCCCGTGGAGCCCGGCACCCCCCTCTCCGAGGCGCTCCGCCGCGCCAACGAGGCCGGCGCCCGCGCCCTGGTGGTGGTCGATCCCGCCGGCGACCCCACCGGCATCGTCCGGGAGGCCGCCATCGCCGCCGTACCGCAGCACCGGCGCCCCTGGGTCGCCGTCAGCACCCTCGCCCAGGACCTCACCGACGGCATGCGCGTCCCGGCCGAACTCACCGGGCAGCCCCTCCTCGACCACCTCCGCGCCAGCCCGGCCACCGAGTACCTGGTCGTCGAGGAGACCGGCGAGATCTACGGCGTCCTCTCCACCGGGGACGTCGAGCGGGCCTTCGTCCGGGCCATGGCACGACCCGGTTCGTAACCCCGGTACTCTGGTCGTATGTCCGAACCGACCGGTGCCGCCCGCCGACGCGGGCCCTTCAAGGTCGGGGACCAGGTTCAGCTGACCGACCCCAAGGGCCGTCACTACACGTTCACGCTCGAAGAGGGAAAGAACTTCCACACCCACAAGGGTTCTTTCCCGCACGACGAACTGATCGGCGCCCCCGAGGGCAGCGTTGTCCGCACCACCGGAAACGTCGCCTACCTCGCGCTGCGCCCCCTGCTCCCCGACTACGTCCTGTCCATGCCCCGCGGCGCCGCCGTGGTCTACCCGAAGGACGCGGGGCAGATCCTGGCCTTCGCCGACATCTTCCCCGGCGCGCGCGTCGTGGAGGCCGGGGTGGGCTCGGGATCGCTGAGCAGCTTCCTCCTGCGCGCCATCGGGGACAGCGGCATGCTGCACTCGTACGAGCGCCGCGAGGACTTCGCCGAGATCGCCAAGGGCAACGTCGAGCGCTACTTCGGCGGTCCCCACCCCGCGTGGCAGCTGACCGTCGGCGACCTCCAGGACAACCTCTCCGACACCGACGTCGACCGCGTCATCCTGGACATGCTCGCTCCCTGGGAGTGCCTGGAGGCCGTCTCCAAGGCCCTCGTCCCCGGCGGCATCCTCTGCTGCTACGTGGCGACGACCACCCAGCTCGCCCGCACCGTGGAGTCCATCCGCGAGTTCGGCTGCTACGCCGAGCCGCAGCCCTGGGAGTCCATGATCCGCAACTGGCACGTCGAGGGCCTCGCCGTCCGCCCCGATCACCGCATGATCGGCCACACCGGCTTCCTCGTCACCGCCCGCCGCCTCGCGGACGGGGTCGAACCCCCGATGCGCCGCCGCCGTCCCGCCAAGGGCGCGTACGGCGAGGACTACGAGGGCCCCAACAAGGGCTGACGTCCCGACATCCGCACCGCGCCGCCGTGGGGTTTCCCCCCCCCCCCGGGGTCTCCCACGCCGGGGGGCCCGGGGGGGGGGGGTGGGGGCGCGGCCCGCCCGGGCCCGCCCCCCCCGGGCCCCCCCCCCCCCCCCCCCCCCCCCCCCCCCCCCGCCCCCCCCCCCGGGGGGCCCACCCCCACGGCGGCGTTCCCGTGTTCGAGGCGTTCGGGAAGCGGCCGGACGGGCCCGGCCCCACGGGTGCCACCCCCCTGCGGCGTGTGGCACGATGCCGGGAAACCCGCCGCACCACCCCACAGGAGACGTCTCGCGTGCAGCTCCCCGCCGCCCCGGACCTCACCGACCTCGCGCACACCCACGCCGGGCCGGTGCACTGGCTGGCCACCGCCGCGGCGACCGCCGCGGTCGTCGCCCTCGCGGGACTGCTCCAGCCCGGCCCCGCCGGAGCCACCGCCACCCCGGCCGCCGCCCCGCGCCCGGCCGCGGCCCCGGAGGCCGCCGGGGCCGCCTATCCCCTGGAGTGCGGGAAGGACCCCCGTACGGTCGCGAAGCGGGCCTCCGGGGACCTCGACGGGGACGGGAACCCCGAGACCGTCGCGGTCGTGCGCTGCGCGCCCGGCTTCGGCACCCCGCCGAGCGGCGTCTACGTCCTCACCCGCGGCAGGGAGGCGGGCGCACCCGCGCGCGTGGTGGCCACGCTCGTCGATCCCGGCCGGCACCAGAACGTCACCGAGCTGGCCGTACGCGACGGAGTGGTCCTCGCCACTCTGCTCGGCTACTCGTCCCCCGACGTCCCCCGCTGCTGCCCGGACGAGGAGGAACGGGTCGGCTGGCGCTGGCAGGGGGGCGCCTTCGTCCGCTCCGACGACACCGGCGCGCGCGGCGCCTGACCCCGGACCGCCGGCGCCCGGCCCGCGATTCCTCCGACCGCCGCCCCGGCGCCACCGGTCCGCCCGGCCGCCGCTCCCGGCGCGGCGGGCCCTCAGTCGGCGTCGGGGCCGTACACCTCGACCTTGTCGGCGACCCGCCGCACGTGGATGCAGTCGCCCGGGCACTCCTTCGCCGAGTCCACCACGTCCTGGAGCAGCGGCAGCGGCACCGGAGTCGTGGCGCCGGCGTCCTGGAGGAGCTCGTCGTCGGCGCTCTTCACGTAGGCGAGCCCGTCGATGTCCAGCTCGAAGACCTCGGGCGCGTACTGCGCGCAGATCCCGTCCCCGGTGCACAGGTCCTGGTCGATCCAGACCTCCAGCGCCTCGTCGGCGCCCGTCGCCGGGGCCTCGTTCTGCACGGTCATTTCTCCTGCCGTTTCCGCTTGGCGCGATAAGTCGGGCCACCCGTGGCGGGTGTTGGCCACAGACGACGATACAACCGCCCGCTTCCGGACGCCGAAGGGTGGGTATTCCCCTGGCGAGAGGGGAAGCGCAAGGGTGAAGATCGGACACACCCCGGAGTCTTTTTGATCTAGGGGTTTCAATCACCACCCACGCAGGTAGGGTCAGGAAGCGTCCAGCTCCCCTTGGAGGAGGTGAGGACCGTGGCAGCCCACGACGACGACATCAACCGCGGCATCCGGCCGGGGCGAGGGTCTGAGGACCCCGCCGGCCAGGTTGCCTATCTCGAGCAGGAAATCGCCGTCCTGCGCCGCAAGCTCGCCGACTCTCCGCGTCACACGAGGATTCTCGAGGAGCGGATCGTCGAGCTGCAGACCAACCTGGCCGGTGTGTCCGCGCAGAACGAACGTCTGGCGAACACGCTCCGTGAGGCCCGCGACCAGATCGTGGCCCTCAAGGAGGAGGTCGACCGGCTCGCGCAGCCGCCGGCCGGCTTCGGTGTCTTCCTGCAGGCCAACGAGGACGGCACGTGCGACATCTTCACCGGCGGCCGCAAGCTCCGGGTGAACGTCAGCCCGAGCGTCGAGCTCGACGGGCTCAAGCGCGGCCAGGAGGTCATGCTCAACGAAGCGCTCAACGTGGTCGAGGCCATGGAGTTCGAGCGCGCCGGCGACATCGTCACCCTCAAGGAGATCCTGGAGGACGGCGAGCGCGCCCTGGTGGTCGGGCACACCGACGAGGAACGGGTGGTGAGACTCGCCGAGCCCCTGCTGGGCATCACCATCCGCTCCGGCGACGCCCTGCTGCTCGACTCCCGCTCCGGCTACGTCTACGAGGTGGTCCCCAAGAGCGAGGTCGAGGAACTCGTCCTCGAAGAGGTGCCGGACGTCGACTACGAGAAGATCGGCGGCCTGGGCAACCAGATCGAGCTGATCCGCGACGCGGTCGAGCTCCCGTACCTCTACCCGGACCTCTTCAAGGAGCACGAACTGCGGCCGCCCAAGGGCATCCTGCTCTACGGGCCGCCCGGCTGCGGCAAGACGCTGATCGCGAAGGCCGTCGCCAACTCGCTGGCCAAGAAGGTCGCCGAGGTGACCGGCCGGCCCGCGGGGAAGTCCTACTTCCTCAACATCAAGGGACCCGAACTCCTCAACAAGTACGTCGGCGAGACCGAGCGGCACATCCGCCTCGTCTTCCAGCGTGCCCGGGAGAAGGCGAGCGAGGGCACCCCCGTCATCGTCTTCTTCGACGAGATGGAATCCCTCTTCCGCACCCGTGGCTCCGGTGTCAGCTCGGACGTGGAGAACACCATCGTCCCCCAGCTGCTCGCCGAGATCGACGGCGTGGAGGGCCTGGAGAACGTCATCGTCATCGGCGCCTCCAACCGCGAGGACATGATCGACCCCGCGATCCTGCGGCCCGGCCGGCTCGACGTGAAGATCAAGATCGAGCGTCCGGACGCGGAGGCGGCGAAGGACATCTTCGCCAAGTACCTCACGGGCAACCTGCCGCTGCACGAGGACGACATCTCCGAGCACGCCGGTTCCAAGGCCGCCGCCGCCCACGGAATGATCCAGTCCGTGGTCGAGCAGATGTACGCGGAATCCGAGGAGAACCGCTTCCTCGAAGTCACGTACGCCAACGGCGACAAGGAAGTCCTGTACTTCAAGGACTTCAATTCCGGCGCGATGATCCAGAACATCGTGGACCGGGCCAAGAAGATGGCCATCAAGGACTTCCTCGACCACAACCAGAAGGGCATCCGGGTCTCCCACCTCCTCCAGGCGTGCGTGGACGAGTTCAAGGAGAACGAGGACCTGCCCAACACCACCAACCCCGACGACTGGGCCCGCATCTCCGGAAAGAAGGGCGAGCGGATCGTGTTCATCCGTACGCTCGTCACCGGAAAGCAGGGCGCGGACACCGGACGCTCCATCGACACGGTGGCCAATACCGGTCAGTACCTGTAGAAAGCCCGCCGGCTGCGGATGTCCGGAAACCGGGCATCCGCAGCCGGCGCGTTCCACCCGGTGTTCCTCCGGCGGTACGGGGGAACACCGCGAACGATCTCCCTACGAGCGCGGAGCCGATCCAGGCTCTTCGGTACCGCCGAGTCGCGCACAGTGAGCGCCGCCGGGCAAGGAGGGCCGCATGACCGTACGGCGAGTAATGGGCATCGAGACGGAATACGGGATCTCCGTCCCGGGACACCCGAACGCCAATGCCATGCTCACCTCGTCCCAGATCGTCAACGCCTACGCGGCGGCGATGCACCGGGCGCGCCGGGCCCGCTGGGACTTCGAGGAGGAGAACCCGCTGCGGGACGCCCGGGGCTTCGACCTCGCCCGCGAGGTGGCCGACTCCAGCCAGCTCACCGACGAGGACATCGGCCTCGCCAACGTGATCCTCACCAACGGGGCCCGCCTCTACGTGGACCACGCCCATCCGGAGTACAGCTCACCCGAGGTGACCAACCCGCGCGACGCCGTCCTCTGGGACAAGGCCGGCGAGCGGATCATGGCCGAGGCGGCCGAGCGCGCGGCCCAGCTCCCCGGGGCCCAGCCCATCCACCTCTACAAGAACAACACGGACAACAAGGGCGCCTCCTACGGCACGCACGAGAACTACCTGATGAAGCGGGAGACCCCCTTCTCGGACATCGTGCGCCACCTCACCCCCTTCTTCGTCTCCCGCCAGGTCGTCACCGGGGCGGGACGGGTCGGCATCGGCCAGGACGGGCGGGAGGACGGCTTCCAGATCAGCCAGCGCGCCGACTACTTCGAGGTAGAGGTGGGCCTGGAGACCACCCTCAAACGGCCCATCATCAACACCCGGGACGAGCCGCACGCCGACGCCGAGCGCTACCGCCGCCTGCACGTGATCATCGGCGACGCGAACCTCTCGGAGATCTCGACCTACCTCAAACTGGGCACCACCGCGCTGGTCCTGTCGATGATCGAGGACGGCTTCATCACCGTCGACCTCGCCGTCGACCAGCCGGTGCGCACCCTCCACCAGGTCTCGCACGACCCCTCGCTCCAGTACCTGGTCCCGCTCCGCAGCGGCCGCACGCTCACCGCCGTCCAGCTCCAGATGGAGTACTTCGAGCTGGCCAGGAAGTACGTGGACGAGCGGTACGGCACGGACGCGGACGCGCAGACCAAGGACGTCCTCAGCCGCTGGGAGGACACCCTCAACCGGCTGGAGAACGACCCGATGAGCCTGGCCGGCGAACTCGACTGGATCGCGAAGCGGGAGGTCATGGAGGGCTACCGGCGCCGCGACGGCCTGGACTGGGACGCCGCCCGGCTGCACCTGGTGGACCTCCAGTACGCGGACGTGCGCCCCGACAAGGGCCTCTACAACCGTCTGGCGGCACGCGGGCGCATGAAGCGGCTCCTGGACGAGTCCGAGGTGGAGCGGGCCGAGACGGCGCCGCCCGAGGACACCAGGGCCTACTTCCGGGGCCGCTGTCTGGAGCAGTACGCCGACGACGTCGCCGCGGCCTCCTGGGACTCGGTGATCTTCGACCTGCCCGGCCGGGACTCCCTCCAGCGGGTCCCCACCCTGGAACCGCTGCGGGGCACCAAGGAGCACGTGAAATCGCTCCTGGACCGCTGTCGTACGGCCGAGGAACTGGTGCGCGTGCTCTCGGGCGAATGAACCGGGGGCCCGGGACGGGCCTGAAACGCCCCGGTCCTGGGAATCATGGAATCAGCGCCCGGGCGTTGTGGAAACCACGAGGCCGAAGTCGGACCCGACCTATAGGGTCTGATCTTGCAAGGACTCAACCGAGCGGGCCGATTCGAGCGGGGTGAGGGATATGGCGACCAAGGACACCGGCGGCGGACAGCAGAAGGCGACGCGTTCCGCGGAGGAGGTCGAGGAGACCACCACGGAGGCGGACTCCGACCTCCAGGAGCGCCAGGAGAAGCTGAGCGAGGACGTGGACTCCGTCCTCGACGAGATCGACGACGTGCTCGAGGAGAACGCCGAGGACTTCGTGCGCTCCTTCGTCCAAAAGGGTGGCGAGTAACCGCCGCGCGCACCTGTCGTCCTCCGTCCCCGGAGCCCCGGAGAAAGCCGTGGGCCCGGGGACGGGTGACAGGCTGTGGCACGGGTAAGGTCCGTGCACAGCAAGCAAGATCGGCCCGCGCGTCCCACGGCGGGCCGACTCTCCCACCCGGAAGGAATCGCGTGGAAGCCAACCCTCGTAGCACCGGGCGTCTGCCGGCGGCCTTCCTGACGCCGGGCTCGTCCTCGTTCATGGACTTCCTGTCCGCGCACGCGCCGGAACACCTGCCCGGCAACCGGAGGCTGCCGGAGGGCGTCGTCGAAGCCCCCCACGGCACCACCATCGTGGCCGCCACGTTCCCCGGCGGGGTGGTGCTGGCCGGCGACCGCCGCGCCACCATGGGGAACATGATCGCGCAGCGGGACATCGAGAAGGTGTTCCCGGCCGACGAGTACTCCGCGGTCGGCATCGCGGGCACCGCCGGCCTGGCGGTGGAGATGGTCAAGCTCTTCCAGCTGGAGCTGGAGCACTTCGAGAAGGTGGAGGGCACCACGCTCTCCCTGGAGGGCAAGGCGAACCGCCTGTCCACCATGATCCGCGGCAACCTCGGCATGGCCATGCAGGGCCTCGCCGTCGTGCCGCTCTTCGCGGGCTGGGACGAGAGCAGGGAGAAGGGCCGGATCTTCTCCTACGACGTGACCGGCGGCCGCTCCGAGGAGCACGGCTTCGCCGCCACCGGATCGGGTTCGATCTTCGCGCGGGGCTCGATGAAGAAGCTCTACCGCGACGACCTGACCGAGCAGCAGGCCACCACGCTGGTCGTGCAGGCGCTCTACGACGCGGCGGACGACGACTCCGCGACCGGCGGCCCGGACATGGCCCGCCGGATCTTCCCCATCGTCACCGTCATCACCGACGAGGGCTTCCGCAGGCTCGGCGAGGCCGAGTCCTCCGAGCTGGCCCGATCGGTCACCGAGCGGCGTCTCGTGCAGCCCGACGGGCCGCGCGCCGCCCTGCTCTGACCACCCGTCGCTCCAGAAGCCCAGAAGAAAGGGACGGACCGCCGGTGTCCACTCCGTTCTACGTCTCACCCCAGCAGGCCATGGCCGACCGGGCCGAGTACGCCCGCAAGGGCATCGCCCGCGGCCGCAGCCTCGTCGTCCTCCAGTACGCCGACGGCATCGTCTTCGTCGGCGAGAACCCGTCCCGCGCCCTGCACAAGTTCAGCGAGATCTACGACCGGATCGGCTTCGCGGCCGCCGGCAAGTACAACGAGTACGAGAACCTCCGCATCGGCGGTGTGCGCTACGCCGACCTGCGGGGTTACACCTACGACCGGGGCGACGTCACCGCGCGCGGCCTGGCCAACGTCTACGCGCAGACGCTCGGCACCATCTTCTCCAGCGCGGGGGAGAAGCCGTACGAGGTGGAGCTGGTCGTCGCGGAGGTCGGCACCGAGCCGGAGGGCGACCAGATCTACCGGCTGCCGCACGACGGCTCGATCGTCGACGAGCACGGCTCGGTCGCGGTGGGCGGCAACGCGGAGCAGATCGGCTCCTTCCTGGACCAGCGGCACCGGGACGGCATGTCCCTGGCCGAGGCCCTGAAGCTGGCCGTGCAGGCGCTCTCGCGGGACACCAACGGCAGCGAGCGGGACATCCCCGCCGAGCGCCTGGAGGTGGCGGTCCTGGACCGCACGCGCCCGCAGCAGCGCAAGTTCAAGCGGATCGTCGGCCGCCAGCTGTCGCGCCTCCTGGAGGCGGACAACGCGGCGGTGGCGAAGACGGACGAGCCCTCCGACGAGGCTCCCGAGGAGTAGGCGGTACCACCCCCGGGGGTCCCGGCGCGCGCGAGCGGGCCGGGACCCCTTCGCGTGTCCGGGGCACGTGTCCGGGGCGCGGCTCAGGCGGCCGGCGCGGGGCCGGAGGAACCGCGGGGCACCAGGGAGACCGGCAGCAGGTCCGGCGGTGCGGGCTCGCCCGCCAGGACGGCGAGGAGGGCGGCCATGCCCCGCTCCCCGACGTGTTCGGCGGGCAGCGCGACGGTGGTCAGCTCGGGCTCGACGGCGGTCGCGAGCGCCAGGTCGTCGAAGCCGGTGACCGAGACGTCCTCGGGGACGCGCAGCCCGCGCCGCCGCAGGGCCTTGCAGGCGCCCGCCGCGAGGATGTCGTCGTCGCACACGAGGGCGGTGGGACGGGGCCCGGGGGCCGCGAGGACCCGCTCGGCGGCGGCCGTCGCGCCGCGCACGTCCAGCGGGGCGCGGACGGTCCGCACCGACACGCCCTCCCCGCTCAGGGAGCCGGCGAGGGCGGCGGCCCGGACGTCGAAGGTCCAGGAGTGCACGGCCGAGGCGAGGTGGACGAAGCGCCGGTGGCCGAGCGCGAGCAGGTGGCCGGTCACCTGGCGCATGCCGTCGGCGACGTCCAGGTTGACGTGGGCCGCCGCGCTGCCGGCCGGGTCGCTGTCCAGCATCACCAGCGGCAGGTCGGTGCCCCGGAAGGCCTCCAGGGCGTCCGTGGCCATCGAGGAGGCGATCACCCCGTCGAGGGCGGCGCGGGCGGAGGCGAAGGGGTCCTTCGCGGGGCCGATGCCGTCGGGGGAGGGGTAGAGGACGACGCCGAAGCCGTGCCGGGCGGCGACGGCCGCGGCCCCGGTGTAGACCCGGGCGAAGAACTCGTTGGTGAGGGCCGGCACGACGAGCAGGGCCGTCCGGGTGCGGCCGAGCCGGAGGTTGCGGGCGGCCAGGTTGGGCCGGTAGCCGAGGCCCCGGGCGGCCTCCCGCACGGCGCCGGCGGTGCGCTCGGAGACCCGGCCGCGCCACTTCTCGCCGAGGACCAGGGAGACGGTGGCCTGCGAGACGCCCGCGGCCCGGGCGACGTCCCGGCTGGTCGGGCGCGTGCCGCCGAGCGGCTCCGGGGTCTGCACACAAGCCTCCGCGTCGGACGGTCCGGGAGCGCGGGGTGGACCCGCGCGCAGCCGCCATGGTACGTATGAGGACGGAAGTTATACGTAAAACCTCGGTGGGATCCGGGGTGAGGGGAGACCACATGGCCACCGGGACCACGGCGCACGGGGGCTATCTGGACATACTCCGGGCGCCGCACGCGGCCCGGCTGCTCGCCGGAACGCTCGTGGGGCGCCTGCCCAACGGCACCGGCCCCGTCGCCCTCACCCTCTTCGTCCGCGACCAGGGCGGCAGCTACACCCTCGCCGGCGGCCTCATCGCCGCCTACGGCGTCGCCACCGCCATCGGCCAGCCCCTCCTCGGCCGCGCCGTCGACCTCAAGGGCCAGCCCCGGGTCCAGCTGCCCGCCGCGGTCCTCTCCGCCCTCGGCATGGCGCTGCTCGCCCTCACCGGCATCGCCCCCCTCGCCCTGGCGTACGCGGCCGTCGTCGTCGCCGGGCTCTTCACCCCGCCCCTGGAGGGCGGGCTGCGGGCCCTGTGGCCGAGCGTCCTCGGCCGGGAGGACCGGATCCACCGCGCGTACGCCCTCGACGCGGTCGCCCAGGAGATCATGTTCACCGCGGGCCCGCTGCTGCTGACCCTCCTGGTCTCCCTGTGGTCGCCCGCCGCCGCCCTCCTCGTCATCAACGCCCTGGGCGTCCTCGGTGCCCTCGCCGTCGTCCTCTCCGAGCCCTCCCGCGCCTGGCGCTCCGCACCCCGCGAGGCCCACTGGCTGGGCGCCCTGCGCTCGCCCGGCCTCCTCGCCCTCCTCGGCTCCTTCTTCTTCGTCGGGCTCGCCCTCGGCTCCATCACCGTCGCCGCCGTCGCCTACGCCGACGACCGGAACGCCCCCGCCGTCTACGGCCGGCTGATGGCCGCCCTCGGTCTCGGCGCCCTCCTCGGCGGCGTCGCCTACGGCGCCCGGCGGTGGGCGGGAGCGCCCGAGAGACGCCTGCGCGTCCTCGTCCTGCTCCTCGCGGTCTGCTACCTGCCGCTCGTCCTCGTCCCCGGGCCCGCCGCCATGACGGGCCTCTCGGTCCTCGCCGGGGTCTTCCTGGCCCCCGCCCTCGCCTGCGCCTTCCTCGTGGTCGACCGCCACGCGCCGCGCGGCACCGTGACCGAGGCGTTCTCCTGGCTCGTCACCACCTTCGGCGTCGGTTCGGCCCTCGGCTCCGCCGTCGCCGGGCCCACCGTCGAACTCGCCGGGACCGCCTCCGGGTTCGCCGTCGCCGGAGCGGGCGGCCTCACCGCCCTCCTCGTCCTCCTCGCCACGGCCCGCGTCCTGGCCGCTCCGGCGGCCCCCGGCGACGACGCGCGACACGCCGTGGACGGGGAAGCCCCCGCCGTCGTACACACCGAAAAGAACACGCCCCGTTGAGAAAATGATCGAAACGGGAACGTCCAACCCGGTTTCAGCACAGGCCCTCAGGCGTAATGTTCAGACATGGACCGCCGCATTTTCGGGCTGGAGAACGAGTACGGCGTCACGTGCACGTTCAGGGGACAGCGCCGACTGTCTCCTGACGAAGTGGCGCGCTACCTCTTCCGCCGTGTCGTGTCATGGGGCCGCAGCAGCAATGTCTTCCTGCGGAACGGTGCCCGTCTGTACCTCGACGTGGGTTCGCATCCGGAGTACGCCACACCGGAATGCGACAACGTGACCGAACTGGTCACCCACGACAAGGCCGGCGAGCGCATTCTCGAAGGACTGCTCGTCGACGCCGAACGCCGCCTGCACGAGGAGGGAATCGCGGGCGACGTCTACCTCTTCAAGAACAACACCGACTCGGCCGGAAACTCCTACGGCTGCCACGAGAACTATCTCGTCGCCCGGCACGGGGAGTTCTCCCGGCTCGCGGACATCCTCATTCCGTTCCTCGTCACCCGGCAGCTCATCTGCGGCGCGGGGAAGGTCCTCCAGACCCCGCGGGGCGCGGTCTACTGCGTCTCCCAGCGCGCCGAGCACATCTGGGAGGGCGTCAGCTCCGCCACCACCCGTTCCCGGCCCATCATCAACACCCGGGACGAGCCGCACGCCGACGCCGAGCGCTACCGCCGGCTCCACGTCATCGTCGGCGACTCGAACATGTCCGAGACGACCATGCTGCTCAAGGTCGGCGCCACCGACCTCGTGCTCCGCATGATCGAGGCCGGCACCGTGATGCGCGACCTGACCCTGGAGAACCCCATCCGGGCGATCCGCGAGGTCAGTCACGACGTCACCGGCCAGCGCAAGGTCCGGCTCGCCAGCGGACGCGAGGCGTCCGCCCTGGAGGTGCAGCGCGAGTACTACGAGAAGGCCGTCGACTTCGTGGACCGCCGGGGCATCAGGACCGGCACCGTCGCCCAGGTCCTGGAGCTCTGGGGCCGCACGCTCGACGCGATCGAGGCCGAGGCGCTGGACCGCATCGAGACCGAGATCGACTGGGTCATGAAGTACAAGCTCATCGAGCGGTACCGGGCCAAGCACAACATGACCATGTCGAACCCGAGGGTCGCGCAGATAGACCTCGCCTACCACGACATCCACCGCCGTCGTGGGCTGTACTACCTGCTGCAGAAGAACGGGCAGGCGGCCCGCATCTGCAACGACCTGAAGATCTTCGAGGGCAAGTCGGTGCCCCCGCAGACCACACGGGCCAGGCTCCGCGGCGACTTCATCCGCCGCGCCCAGGAGCAGCGGCGGGACTTCACCGTCGACTGGGTCCACCTCAAGCTGAACGACCAGGCGCAGCGGACGGTGCTGTGCAAGGACCCCTTCCGCTCCGTCGACGAGCGGGTGGAGAAGCTGATCGCCGGAATGTAGGACCGGTGGTACGAAGCGGTGGGGCCCCGCACGTTCGGCGTGCGGGGCCCCCGGCGTCTCGGGGGCACCCCCTAGAGTGTCGGGACAACTACCGTGCCGTCTGAGATCTGAGGAACACGTGCGCCGACTTGCCGGCCTTCTCGTCGTCCCGCTGCTGCTGCTCTCCACAGCGGCGTGCGGCAGCGACACCAAGGACTCCGAATCCGCCTCCACCGCCTCGACGACGAACGGACTGCCCGCCCTCACGGCGGGACAGAAGTTCGGGGAGAAGCCCACCCTCTCCAAGGGCGAGGGCGATCCGCCCAAGGAGCTCAAGGTCAACGTCATCAGCGAGGGCAAGGGGCAGGTGACGAAGAAGGGCGACGCGCTCCAGGTGAACTACCTGGGCCAGGCCTGGGACTCCACCAAGCCCTTCGACAACAGCTTCGACCGGGGGCAGCCCTTCGACCTGACGCTGGGCGCCGGCCAGGTCATCAAGGGCTGGGACCAGGGCCTGGAGGGCCAGAAGGTCGGCAGCCGCATCGAGATCGGCATCCCGCCGGAGCTCGGCTACGGCGCGCAGGGCCAGGGCGACATCAAGCCCAACGCCACCCTCGTCTTCGTCGTGGACATCCTGAAGGCCGTCACGATCCCGAAGACCGCCGAGGGCACCGAGGTCGCGCAGGAGAACAAGGACCTGCCCAAGGTCGGGACGAACACCGACGGCAAGGCCCCCGCCCTGACGGTCCCCAAGACCGACCCCCCGGCCAAGCTGGTCTCGAACTACGTGCTCGAGGGCAAGGGCGAGGCCGTCAAGGCCACCGACACCGTCGTAGTGAACTACGTCGCCGCCCTCTGGAAGGACGGCAAGGTGTTCGACTCGACGTACACCGCGGGCAAGCCCGCCAACTTCCCGCTGCCCCAGCTCACGCTGAAGGGCCTCAAGGACGGTCTCGTCGGCAAGAAGATCGGCAGCCGCGTCCTCATCGTGGCCCCGCCGTCCGAGGCGTTCGGGGACCAGGAGAAGCAGGGGATCCCGAAGAACTCCACGCTGGTGTTCGCCGTGGACATCCTGACGAAGATGTAAGACTGTCCCGTTCGCGCAGTTCAGCAGTGTTCAGTATGAGGAGCAGTTCAGTGAGCATCGAGAAGCCCGAGGTCGACTTCCCGGGCGGCGAGCCGCCGAAGGACCTGGAGATCAAGGACGTCTGGGAGGGCGACGGCGAGGTCGCCGGCGCGGGCGACTTCGTGAAGGTCCACTACGTGGGCGTGTCCTTCGACTCCGGCGAGGAGTTCGACGCCTCCTGGAACCGCGGCGCCCCGCTCGACTTCCAGCTCGGTGTCGGCCAGGTCATCCAGGGCTGGGACCAGGGCGTCCAGGGCATGAAGGTCGGCGGCCGCCGCCAGCTGATCATCCCCGCGCACCTCGCCTACGGCGACCGCGGCGCCGGCGGCAAGATCGGTCCGGGCGAGACGCTGATCTTCGTCTGCGACCTCGTGGGCGTCACCAAGCGCTGACCCCGGACCCGGACCGGGCACGGACCCGGCCGGTGAAGGTCCTGTGGGGCCCCCGCCGTCCACGGCGGGGGCCCTCGGCTTTTGCCCCGGCACTCCGGGGCGGTACGGTCGGACGTCCGAGAAGTGGAACCGGCTGAAGAGGTGCAGGGCGTCGATGGCGATTGCCAAGTCCGAGCGGCTGATGAATCTCGCGCTGTGCCTGCTCGGGACGCGCCGCCCGCTGAGCAAGCGCGAGCTGCGCGGCTCCATCGAGGCGTACCTCGAAGCGAGCGGCGAGGACGCCTTCAACCGCATGTTCGAGCGCGACAAGGACGACCTCCGCGAGCTCGGCCTCGTCATCGAGACCGTCGAGAACCTGGAGGGCGAGACCGGCTACCTCGCCCGGCGCGACTCCAACCGGCTGCCGCCCATCACCCTCGACGCCGAGGAGGCCGCCGCGCTCGGCCTCGCCGCCAGGGTCTGGCAGCAGGCCCGCCTCGCCGGGGCCGCCAGCGGCGCCCTCCAGAAGCTCCGCGCCGCGGGCATGCCCGAGGCGGAGGACGCGTACGACGCCCACCCCAGCGCCCTCGAACCGCGCATCCCGGTGCACGAGGCCGCCTTCGAGCCCCTCATGCTGGCCTGCCGCGACCGGCGTCCCGTCGTCTTCGACTACCGCAAGGCCAACGCCGCCCGCCCCGAGACCCGCCACGTCGAGCCCTGGACCCTCGAATGCTGGCGCGGGCACTGGTACCTCGCCGGCTGGGACCGCGACCGCGGGGCCGAGCGCGTCTTCCGGCTCTCCCGGATCACCGGCAAGGTCCGCTCCCGGGCCGGCGCCTTCACCGCGCCCGTGCCCGACGTCGTCACCGTCCGGGAGACCGTCGAGAGCTGGGCCGGCGAGACCGCCACCCGCTCCGCCCGCATCCGGCTCCGCGCCGGCAGCGGCTATCCGCTGCGGGCCCGCGCCCAGTCCGTGCGGGAGGGCGCCGACGGCTGGGACGAGCTGGAGATCCCGTACGGGCACGGCCTCGACGCCTGGCTCGTCGAGTTCGGCCCCGACGTCGTCGTACTGGAACCGGCCGATCTGCGGGCCGACGTGGTGGACCGGCTGCGCGCCGTGGCCAAGGGCTGAGGGGAAGACGGACGCATGGCTGCCAACGCGATCGACCAGACGAGGCGGATGCTCTCCCTCGTCACCTACCTCCGCGAGCGTCCCGGCGCCCACGTCGCCGACGTGGCGCGCGCCTTCGGGATCACCGAGGACGAGCTGATCTCCGACCTGGACGTGCTGCCCATGTGCGGCACCAGCTTCCGGGGCGGCGACCTCCTCGACATCGACACCGACGGCGACCGGATCTGGTGGCACAACCCCGACGACGTCGCCGCCCCGCTGCGGTTGGCCGCCGACGAGGCGACCGCCCTGCTCGTCGCCGCCCGTGCCGTCGCCACCCTGCCGGGGCTCCGCGAGAGCGACCGGGAGGCCCTGCTCCGGGCCACCGCCAAGCTGGAGGCCGCGGCCGGCGAGGCGGCCGGGGCCAGCTCCCGGCTCTCGGTGACCTTCGAGTCCGAGGGCGGGGTCTTCGCCGAGGTCGACCGGGCGATCTCCGAGCGCCGCCGGCTGTGGGTGCGGTACTACTCGCCCGCGCGCGACGAGCTGACCGAGCGCGAGGTCGACCCGATCCGGCTCTTCGCCGTCGGCCACACCTACATGGAGGCGTGGTGCCGCCTCTCCGAGGCGCGCCGCACCTTCCGGCTCGACCGGGTCGCGGAGATCCGCATCCTCGACGAGCCCGCCGCTCCGCCGGAGCTGGAGCTGAGGGACCTCTCCGAAGGCCTGGTCCACCCCTCCGCCGACGACCCCGAGGTCGTGGTCGAGGTCGGTCCCGGCGGCCGCTGGGTCGCCGAGTACTACCCGCACGACCGGGCCGACGAGCTGGAGGACGGCGGACTGCGGATCACCCTGCGGACGCCGGAACCCGCCTCGCTGCGCAGGCTCGCGCTCCGGCTCGGCAGCGACGGGCGGATCGTCGCGCCGGCCGCGCTCGCCGACAGCGCCAGGACGGCGGCGGCCGCCGCGCTCGCCGCGTACGGGAGCGGGTGAGGCGCGCGGGGCGCCGCGGGGCGGACCGGTCTCCGGACCGCGGGTCCCCGTGGTCCTCCACGCGCGGGCGGGACCTTCCCGCCGGAGAAAGGCGGTGACGGCGGGGTGCCGGAGCCGGGAGAGACGAGGTGGATGTCTGTGACGCACGGTTTCGCGGCGACGGTGGCCCCGGTCCTCTTCAAGGCCGCCTGTCCCGACTGCCGTTCCCGTTGCGAACTCTCGGCGAGCGCCCTGCGCCTCGCCATCGGGGCCAGCCGCCGCACCACCTTCTACTCGTTCACCTGCCCCGAGTGCGGAAGCTCCGTCCGCAAGCCCGCCGGCGAACGCATCGTCGAACTCCTCACCGGCGGCGGCGTCCGGACGCTGCGCCTCCACACCACCGTCTGAACGACCCGCCTCCCAGCGTCTAGGCTCGTCCCATGTTCTGGCCCATGCTCGCCATCGCCCTCGGCTTCCTCGGCCTCGCCGTACTCGGCGTCCTCGCCGTCAGGGTCTTCACGGAGGTCCGGCGCCTCGGCCGCCAGGTGACCCTCACCACCCAGCGGATCACCCGGGCCGCCGAGGAGCTCGAAACGGCCGCCACCGACCTCGCCCGAACCGGCGAGACGCTCCGCTGAACCCGTGCCGTACGCTGCCGGAAGCGGCCGCGGCCGGGGACCGCGGGACGCAACCGGGAGTACGCACGGGCATTGCCCCGCGTTTACTCCTGCGGGTTACGATCGCAGACAGCGCGGTGGCCGGACGCCTGTCCGATCCGCCGGGCACGCACCCCCATGTCGCCTCGGTGAAGAAGGTAAACAGCTATGGGTAGGCTCGGCCCCACCGAGATCATTCTCATCCTCGTCGTCGTCATCCTGCTGTTCGGCGCCAAGAAGCTCCCGGACATGGCCCGCTCGCTCGGGAAGTCCGCCCGCATCCTCAAGAGCGAGGCCAAGGCGATGAAGGCGGAGGACCAGCAGAGCGCCCCCGCCGACCCCCCGCACCCCGGAACCGCCACCGGAACGCCGGACCCGACCGTCCCGCGCACCATCCAGGCCGCTCCCGGTGACGTGACCAGCGCGCGTCCCGTCGCCGAGCCGACGGACACCACCAAGCGCTGACCCGGTCCGCCGCGGCTGCCGCACCGGGCGGCGGCCGCCGCACGAGATGAGGACGTGGGTTGCTCAAGTCTGCCCGCAAGCAGGAGAAGGACCCCGAGGGACGCATGCCCCTCGTGGAGCACCTGCGCGAACTCCGCAACCGACTGGCGAAGGGTCTCCTCGCCGTCGCCGCGGTGACGATCGTGGCCCTCGTGTACAGCGAGGAGCTGATGCAGTTCCTGACCAGATCGGTGCCCACCTGCCCGAAGGACGTGGTCAGCAACGGCGGAAACTGCGCGATCGTCTCCTTCAACACGCTGATGGCCCCGTTCAGCACGACCATCCAGCTCTCCCTGACGGCGGGCCTCGTCGTCGCCAGCCCCGTCTGGCTCTACCAGCTGTGGGCCTTCGTCGCACCGGGGCTGCACAGGAACGAGAAGAAGTACACGTACGCCTTCGTCGGCGCGGCCGTCCCGCTCTTCACGGCGGGCGCCTATCTCGCGTACCTCATCCTCCCCATCAGCGTGAAGGTCCTCATCAGCCTCACGCCCGAGGGCTCCGCGAACATCCTCTCGCTCGGCGACGTCCTCGACTTCACCCTGCGCATGGTGCTCGTCTTCGGCCTCGCCTTCGAACTCCCGCTCATCCTGGTGATGCTCAACCTCACCGGTGTCCTCACCGGCCGCCGCATGGCCGGCTGGTGGCGCGGCGTGATCATGGGCGTCTTCGTCTTCGGCGCCGTCATCACCCCCACCACCGACCCCGTCGGCATGATCGCCCTGGCCGGTCCGATCACCGTCCTGTACTTCGCGGCCGTGGGCTTCTCCCTCCTCAACGACCGGCGGCGCAGGCGCAACGACCCCGACGCCGAACTCGACGACGACGAGGCGTCCGCGCTCGACCTCGTCCCCGAGGCCGTCGGAGCCGTCGAACCCGTGAACGCCTCCCGCGCCCTGCCCGAGCAGGCCACCGGGGAGCACGGCGGCGCGCACCGCCTCAACGGTTACGACGACATCACCTGATCCCGCGGGTCCCCGGATCCCGTCCGCCCCGCCCCCTCCCGGCAACGCGATAAAGGCCGCGTCACTGTCGGAGGGGGCGGGTAGGCTCGACCACAAGATGACAGAGGACCTCACACCAGCCGAGGCGTACGCGGCCGCCCGTGCCCGCAACGCCGAGCAGGCCACCGCGCTGGCCCCCTTCCGCGAGATGTACGACTTCGACCTCGACCCCTTCCAGATCGAGGCGTGCAGGGCACTCGAAGCGGGCAAGGGGGTGCTCGTCGCCGCGCCCACGGGCTCCGGCAAGACCATCGTCGGCGAGTTCGCCGTCCACCTCGCCCTCACGCAGGGCCGCAAGTGCTTCTACACGACCCCCATCAAGGCGCTGTCGAACCAGAAGTACGCCGACCTGGTCAAGCGGTACGGCGCCGGCAAGGTCGGTCTGCTCACCGGGGACAACAGCGTCAACGGCGACGCGCCGGTCGTCGTCATGACCACCGAAGTCCTCCGCAACATGCTCTACGCGGGGTCGCAGGCCCTCTCCGGCCTCGGGTACGTCGTCATGGACGAGGTGCACTACCTCTCGGACCGCTTCCGCGGTGCCGTCTGGGAGGAAGTGATCATCCACCTCCCCGAGTCCGTCACCCTCGTCTCGCTCTCCGCGACCGTCTCCAACGCCGAGGAGTTCGGCGACTGGCTGGACACCGTCCGCGGCGACACCGAGGTCATCGTCTCCGAGAGCCGCCCGGTGCCGCTCTGGCAGCACGTCCTCGCCGGGCGCCGGATGTACGACCTCTTCGAGGAGGAGACCGACCACGGGGGCCGCGGCGCCTCCCGGCGCGAGGTCAACCCCGACCTCCTCCGCCTCGCCCGCACCGAGAACACGCGCACGTACAACCCGCGCGACCGGCGGCGCGGCAAGATGGTCCGCGAGGCCGACCGCGAGCGCGAGCGCCGTCAGCGCTCCCGCATCTGGACCCCCGGCCGGCCCGAGGTCATCGACCGCCTCGACGCCGAAGGACTCCTGCCGGCCATCACCTTCATCTTCAGCCGGGCCGGCTGCGAGGCCGCCGTGCAGCAGTGCCTCCACGCCGGGCTCCGCCTCAACGACGACGAGGGCCGGCAGCGGGTCCGCGAGATCGTCGAGGAGCGCACCGCCTCCATCCCCGCCGAGGACCTCCACGTCCTCGGCTACTACGAGTGGCTGGAGGCCCTGGAGCGGGGGATCGCCGCGCACCACGCGGGCATGCTCCCCACCTTCAAGGAGGTCGTGGAGGAACTGTTCGTGCGCGGCCTGGTCAAGGCCGTCTTCGCCACCGAGACCCTCGCCCTCGGCATCAACATGCCCGCGCGGTCCGTCGTGCTGGAAAAGCTCGTCAAGTGGAACGGCGAGCAGCACGCCGACATCACCCCCGGCGAGTACACGCAGCTCACCGGGCGTGCCGGGCGCCGGGGCATCGACGTCGAGGGCCATGCCGTCGTCCTCTGGCAGCGCGGCCTCGATCCCGCCCACCTCGCGGGCCTCGCCGGCACGCGCACGTACCCGTTGCGCTCCAGCTTCAGGCCGTCGTACAACATGGCGGTCAACCTCGTCGACCAGTTCGGCAGGCACCGGTCCCGCGAACTCCTCGAGACGTCCTTCGCCCAGTTCCAGGCCGACCGCTCCGTCGTCGGGATCTCCCGCCAGGTCCAGCGGAACGAGGAGGGCCTCCAGGGCTACCGAGAGGGCATGACCTGCCACCTGGGCGACTTCGAGGAGTACGCGCGGCTGCGCCGCGACCTCAAGGACCGCGAGACCGAACTGGCCCGGCAGGGTGCCGCCCAGCGCCGTGCCCAGGCGGCCGGTTCCCTGGAGAAGCTGAAGCCCGGCGACGTCATCCACGTCCCCACCGGGAAGTTCGCCGGCCTCGCCCTCGTCCTCGACCCGGGCATCCCGGCGGGCCGCACCAACGGTCACCGGGGGTTCGAGCACCACGACGGCCCGCGTCCGCTGGTCCTCACCGCCGAGCGGCAGGTCAAGAGGCTCGCCTCCATCGACTTCCCGGTGCCGGTCGAGGCGCTGGAGCGCATGAGGATTCCCAAGACCTTCAACCCGCGCTCCCCGCAGTCCCGCCGCGACCTCGCCTCGGCGCTGCGCAGCAAGGCCGGGCACATCAACCCCGAGCGGCACCGCAAGGACCGTTCCGCAGCCGCGGACGACCGCGAGATCGCCCGGCTGCGCACCGAGATCCGCGCCCACCCCTGCCACGGGTGCGACGAGCGCGAGGACCACGCCCGCTGGGCCGAGCGCCACCACCGCCTCCAGCGGGACACCCAGCAGCTGGAGCGGCGCATCGAGGGCCGTACCAACACCATCGCCCGCACCTTCGACCGGATCGTCGCGCTCCTCACCGAGCTGGACTACCTGCGCGACGACGAGGTCACGGACGACGGCAAGCGGCTCGCCCGGCTCTACGGCGAGCTCGACCTGCTGGCGAGCGAGTGCCTCCGCGACCGCGTCTGGGAGGGGCTCACCCCGCCGGAACTCGCCGCCTGCGTCTCGGCGCTGGTGTTCGAGTCCCGTCAGGCCGACGACGCCGTGGCGCCCAAGCTGCCCACGGGCAACGCCAAGGCGGCGCTCGGTGAGATGGTCCGGATCTGGGGCCGCCTGGACGCCCTGGAGGAGGAGTTCAAGATCAACCAGGCGGAGGGGGTCGGCCAGCGCGAACCGGACCTCGGGTTCGCCTGGGCGGTCCACCAGTGGGCCTCCGACAGGAGCCTCGACGAGGTGCTGCGCGAGGCGGAGATGCCGGCCGGTGACTTCGTCCGCTGGTGCAAGCAGGTCATCGACGTCCTGGGGCAGATCGCCGCCGCCGCGCCCAAGGAGAACAGCACCGTCGCCAAGAACGCCCGCAAGGCCGTCGACTCGCTGCTGAGGGGGGTCGTCGCCTACAGCTCGGTGGGCTGACGTCCCCCTCCTCCGAGGGGTTCCGGCCGGGTGCCCGTGGTGATCACACCACGGGCACCCGGCCTTCGTGGTGCCGCGCGTCCGGTCCGGAGCGCGCCGGACGCGCGGCGGGGGCCGCCGGGTCGTCGTGACCCGGCGGCCCCCGCCCGGGGGACCGCTCAGCTCTCCTGCTCGCGCTCCACCTGGTCGTTCCACTCGCGCTTGATCGCGCGCCATGCCTCGTCCGTCTTGCCCAGCCGCCAGTAGCCCGAGATCGACAGGCGCTCGCGCGCCACGCCCCGGTCGAGCCGCAGGTCGCGGCGGAGCTCCTTCACGAAGCCCGCCTCTCCGTGGACGAAGGCGTGCACGTCGCCCGCCGGGAAGTCCAGGGCCCGGACCGCGTCGACCAGCGCCTCGCCCACCGGGCGGTCGCCCCGGTGCAGCCAGGTGACCCCGACGCCGGGCCCGGCCGTCAGCTTCTGCTCCTCCGCCGCGTCCGCGACCTCCAGGAAGACGTGCGCCCGCGCCCCGGAGGGGAGCCGTTCGAGGGACGCCGCGACGGCCGGCAGCGCGCTCTCGTCCCCCACGAACAGGTGCCAGTCGGCCGCGGCGTCCGGCGCGTAGCCGCCGCCGGGGCCCAGGAACCGCACCGTCTCGCCCACCCGGGCGCGCGCCGCCCAGGGCCCGGCCAGGCCCTCGTCGCCGTGGACCACGAAGTCGACGGTCAGCTCGCGCCGGTCCGGGTCCCAGGCCCGTACCGTGTACGTCCGCGTCGTCGGCCACTGCTCCCGGGGGTACTCCTTCCGGATCCGCTCGATGTCGAACGGCTCCGGGTAGGCGACCCCCTCCGGGGCGAAGAGCAGCTTCACGTAGTGGTCGGTGTACTCGCGGGCGTCGAACCCGTCGAGCCCCGGGCCGCCGAGGACGATCCGCACCATGTGCGGGGTGATCCGTTCCGTGTGCACCACGCGCGCTTCGGTGGCCCTCGGTGCCTTGCGGGCCGGCTGCTCTGCCACGACGGACTCTCCTGACTCTGTGTACTTAGGTATGCCTAAGCTAGCACTTCGCCGTGCGGACGGCCGGGCGCGGACCGTCCGGCCCGTTCCTCCAGGACCGGCAGCAGCCGCCCGACGGCCCCGGCCAGGCCCCACCGCTTCACCAGCGCGTCCAGGGCCGCCGGGTCGCGCGGCGCCGGAGGCAGGGCCGGGTCGAACTCCGGCAGGGGCACGTCGGTGGCGACCCGCACCACCTTCGGCGCCACGTCCAGGTACGCCGCCGCCTCCAGGATTCCGCGCCGCTTGGCGGGCGTCAGCCCCGACGCCGGGTCCTCCGCCGCCGCCCGCACCCCCGCCAGGTCGCCGTACTCCGTGACGAGCTGGGCCGCCGTCTTCTCCCCGATGCCCTTCACGCCGGGCAGGCCGTCGCTGGCGTCCCCGCGCAGCGCCGCGAAGTCCGCGTACCGGTCGGGGCGCACCCCGTACTTCGCGCGGATCAGCTCCCCGTCCACCAGGTCGCAGTCGCCCACGCCCTTGCGCGGGTACAGCACCCGCACCCCCCGCGCGTCGTCCACCAGCTGGAACAGGTCCCGGTCGCCCGTGACGACGTCCACCGGGCCCCGGGCCCGCACCGCCAGCGTCCCGATCACGTCGTCCGCCTCGTAACCGGCCGCCCCGACCCGTGCGACGCCGAGGGCCGCGAGGACCTCCTCGATCACCGGCACCTGCGGGGACAGCGTGTCCGGGACCTCCTCCCGGTCCGGTCCCGTCTCCGTCTCCGCGGCCACCCGGTGCGCCTTGTACGACGGGATCAGGTCCACCCGCCACCGCGGTCGCCAGTCCTCGTCCCAGCAGGCCACCAGGTCGTCCGGACGGTGGTCCCGGACGAGCCGGCCGATGAAGTCGAGGAGTCCGCGCACGGCGTTCACCGGAGTGCCGTCGGGGGCCCGGACGGAGTCCGGCACGCCGAAGTACGCGCGGAAGTAGAGGCTGGCGGTGTCGAGGAGCATCAAACGTCGCGTCACCCGGCCGAGTCTAGGGCGCGGCCGGGCGGCGGAGGGGCCGCGCCGGGCTCCGGTCCGGACCGGTCGGGCGGCCTCGGAGTCCGGCGCGGGGCCGCTCGGAGGCGGGCCCCGCCGGGCCCCGGCGGGCGGGGGCGGCCCGGCCGGGTCTCCGGACACCGCCCGTGACCTGGGTCACCTTCGCGTTTGCGTCGCCGGGTCCCGGGCATGGGCGTGCCCGGAGCGGACCCGGTACGGATTTCAACCAAAGGAACACCGTGCGTGACGGGACGCGGGCCGATCCCGCCCGCTCCACGGTCCGGCCTCGCGGGGGTGGCGGGACCGTTCTTCATCGCTACCCGTGAGGTGTATGTGTCCAGGCTCCAGGCCGACCACCTGTACAAGGTGTTCGGCAGACGACCCGACGAAGCCGTCCGGAGGCTCGCCAACGGCGCCGACCGAGAGGAGCTGCGCGCCGAAGGGACGACGGCGGCCGTCATCGACGCCGGATTCGTCGTCGAACCCGGCCAGATCTTCGTCGTGATGGGCCTGTCCGGCTCCGGGAAGTCCACCCTCCTGCGCATGCTCAACGGCCTGCTCGAACCCACCGCGGGCCGGGTCCTCTTCGACGGCGACGACCTCACCGCGCTCTCCCCCCGCGAGCTCCGCGCCGTCCGCTCCCGCCGGATCAGCATGGTCTTCCAGCACTTCGCGCTCTTCCCGCACCGCAACGTCCTGGAGAACGCCGCCTACGGCCTGGAGGTGCAGGGCGTGGCCCGCGCCGAACGCGAGACCCGCGCCACCGAGGCCCTCGAACTGTGCGGCCTCGCCGGCTGGGAGAAGTCCTGGCCCGACGAACTCTCCGGCGGCATGCAGCAGCGCGTCGGCCTCGCCCGCGCGCTCGCCACCGACGCCGACCTGCTCCTCATGGACGAGTCCTTCAGCGCCCTCGACCCGCTGATCCGCCGCGACATGCAGGACCAGCTCCTCGTCCTCCAGCAGCGGCTGAAGAAGACCATCGTCTTCATCACCCACGACCTCAACGAGGCCATGCGGCTCGGCGACCGGATCGCGGTCATGCGCGACGGCGGGATCGTCCAGCTCGGCACCGCCGAGGACATCCTGGTCCGGCCGGCCGACGACTACGTCGCCTCCTTCATCCAGGACGTCGACCGCTCCCGGGTGCTCACCGCCTCCTCCGTCATGACGCGGGGCACGGCGGCCGACTGCCCCGACGGCTGCGCCTGCCGGGCCGTGGGACCCGACACGCTCGTGGCCGACCTGTGCGCCGTCGCCGCCCTCGCCCCGCACCCCGTGACCGTGGAGGACGCCGACGGCAGGGTCCTCGGAGTCGTACCCCCGGAGCGCCTGCTCGGCGTCATGGGCGGACTCGGCGCGGACGCCGGCACGGCGGACGGGACCGGCGGGAAGGGCATCCCGAACGCGCGGAAGCCCCGGAACGCCCAAGGGGTGACCGCCGGTGCCTAGGCTTCCCCTCGGCCGGTGGGTCGACACCTCCGTCGACTGGCTCCAGGCCCGGCTCTCCTGGCTCTTCGACGCCGTCAGTGCCGGCGTCACCGGTCTCTACGACGGCATCGACGCCGTCCTGTCCGCGCCCCAGCCGCTGCTGTTCGCGGGCATCCTCGCCGTGGTCGCCTGGTGGCTGCGCGGTTTCGCCGCCGGCGTCCTCGCCTTCGCGGGCTTCGCGCTGGTCGACTCCGTCGAGCTGTGGGACGAGGCCATGGCGACGCTCTCCCTCGTCCTCGTCGCCACCCTGGTCACCCTGGTGATCGCCGTGCCGCTCGGCATCTGGGCGGCCCGTTCGAAGAGCGCCAGCGCCGTCATGCGGCCGGTCCTGGACTTCATGCAGACCATGCCGGCCATGGTCTACCTGATCCCCGGCATCATCTTCTTCGGCGTCGGCGTGGTCCCCGGCATCATCGCCACCATCGTCTTCGCGCTGCCCCCGGGCGTCCGGATGACCGAACTCGGCATCCGCCAGGTCGACGGCGAACTCGTCGAGGCCGCCGAGGCGTTCGGCACCACCCCGCGCGACACCCTGCTGCGCGTGCAGTTCCCGCTCGCCCTCCCGACGATCATGGCCGGCGTCAACCAGGTCATCATGCTCGGCCTCTCCATGGTCGTCATCGCCGGCATGGTCGGCGGCGGCGGGCTCGGCGGCGCCGTCTACCGCGCCATCGGCAACGTCGACATCGGCCTCGGCTTCGAGGCCGGCGTCTCCATCGTCGTCCTCGCCATGTACCTCGACCGGATGACCGGCGCGCTCGGCCGCCAGGTCTCCCCGCTGGGCCGCCGTGCCGCCGCCAAGGCGCGCGCCGCGAGCGCCGGGCGGACCGGAGCGAAGCTCTGGGCCCACCGGCCGCAGCCCGTCACCGCCCTCGTCGGCGTGGTCGTCCTCGCCCTCGTCGCCGGAGGCACCGGCCTCCTCGGCGGGTCCGGCACCTCCTCCGCCGGGAGCAACGGCAAGAAGGTCAGCGTCGGCTACATCCCCTGGGACGAGGGCATCGCCTCCACCTACCTGTGGAAGGAACTCCTGGAACGGCGCGGCTACGAGGTCGAGACCAAGCAGCTGGAGGCCGGCGCCCTCTACACCGGCCTGGCCGGCGGGCAGCTCGACTTCCAGACCGACGCCTGGCTCCCCGTCACCCACGCCCAGTACTGGGAGAAGTACAGGAACGAGCTGGAGGACCTCGGCTCCTGGTACGGCCCCACCTCCCTGGAACTCTCCGTCCCCTCGTACGTGAAGGGCGTCGACTCCCTCGCCGACCTCAAGGGCAGGGCCGGGCAGTTCAAGGGCCGCATCGTCGGCATCGAGCCCAGCGCCGGGATGATGGGCATCCTCAAGGACAAGGTCCTGAAGGAGTACGGCCTGGAGGGCGAGTACAAGGTCGTCGACGGCTCCACCCCCGGCATGCTCGCCGAGCTCAAGCGCGCGTACGAGCGCAAGGAGCCCGTCGCCGTGACGCTCTGGTCGCCGCACTGGGCCTACTCCGCCCACGACCTGAAGAAGCTGAAGGACCCCAAGGGGGCCTGGGGCAAGGGCGACGGCGTCCACACCCTCGCCCGTAAGGGTTTCACCGAGGAGAACCCCGAGGTCGGCGCCTGGCTGAAGGGCTTCGAGCTGTCCGAGAAGCAGCTCACGGACCTCGAGGCCGTCATCCAGGAGACCGGCAAGGGCAAGGAGCAGCAGGCCGTCCGCGTCTGGCTCGACCGGAACCCCGGCCTCGCGGAGAAGCTCACCCCGCGGTAGGGCGGGGGCCGGAAGAGCCGTCCGCCCGGCGGGGCCGGAACGGTTCCCGTCCGAAAAGGGGAGGTCGCCGAGCGTGTCCGGCGGCCTCCCCTTTTTCGGTACGACGCGAAACCCCGCGCGAAAGCTGCGTAAGGTTCAGGTAACCGACCGGTACGAGGATCGCGACGGGCACGAGGCGCGAGGGAGGGAGCCGACATGGACGAGAAGGAATCGCCCCGCGTGGGCGCGGCCGTCAAGAGGCGCCGCCGGGCGCTCCAGCTCACCCTGGCCGTCGTGGCCTCCCGCAGCGGGCTCTCCGTGCCCTTCCTCAGCCAGGTCGAGAACGACCGGGCCCGCCCCAGCCGCCGCTCCCTCGAACTCGTCGCCGAGGCCCTGGAGACCACGGCCGGGGACCTCCTCGCCGCGGCCGAGGCGTCCCGCGCCGTCGACGTCGTCCGGTCCGGCGAGCGCTCCCCGGACCTGCCCGCGGGCGTCCGGTCGCTCGTCCGGGGCCGTCACCAGCTGCACGCCCTGGAGTTCACCGGCGAACAGGACGCGGGGCGCGAGTTCCAGCACCGCAACGACGAACTGCTCTACGTCGCGGACGGCGCCGCCGAGGTCGAGGCCGAGGGCCGCGCCCACCGCCTCTACCGGGGGGACAGCCTCTACCTCTCCGGCGGGGTGCGGCACCGCTGGCGCGCCACCGAGCCCGGCACCCGGCTCCTGGTCGTGGCCGTCGCGGAACACGTGGAGGCCGAGGAGGAGTGAGGGGCGGGGCCTCCGGGCCCTCCCCGGGGCCGCCGCCACTTCGTGGAGGGCCGCCCGGTCACCCGGTACGGACCGCCGCCGGCCTGGCCCCGGAAGGCGTCGCCCCCGGTTCCACCAGCAGCGTTCCGCCGACGAGCCCGCGCAGGGTGTGCCACCCCGCGCCCAGCCAGGCCGCCACGAGGAGCGCGTACAGGCCGACCGCGAGCCACCGGAAGACGGAGAGGCCGGTGTGGGCGGCCAGCCCCTCGGCACCGGTCACACAGGTCCCGACCGGGAAGGTGAACGCCCAGAACGCCATCGTGAAGCCCATGCCCCGGCGCCGCGCCCGCAGCACCATCGCCCCGGCGAGCGCCAGCCACAGCAGGGCGAAGCCCATGACGGGCACCCCGTAGAGCACGGCGAAGGCGGCGAAGCCGCGCGCGTACGGACCGGGCAGCACGCCCGGGGCCGCGTCGGCGAACTTGGCCGCGGCGGTCGTGGACTGGCCGAGCGGGCCCAGGACCAGGAAGAGCGTGGGCGTGAGCGCCAGGGGCGGGGGACCGCCGGTGACGAGCCGCCCGAAGACCAGGGGCAGGACGACCAGGGTGGCGAGCAGGCTGACGCCGAACAGCGCGTGGCAGGCGAGCAGGAGCGTCTGCCGCGGCTGGCCGGCGGGCAGGTGGGGTACGAGCAGCGGGCCGAGCGCGGCGGACACCATGGGGGCGACGAGCGGCAGCAGCCACACCGGGGACGCGCCCTCGATCCGGTGGTGCACCACCATGAGGTACGGGACGGCCACGGCCACCACCAGGCCGGCCGCCGTGCCGGCGGTGAACAGCACGGCGTCGAGCGCGACGGCGGCCGGGAGCCCCGTCCAGTCCCGGCCCACCACCATCGCCCCGCCGCCGACCGCGAGCAGCGCCATCGGGAGGCAGCCGTGGAACGGCGCCACCGCCGGGTCCAGGAGGTGGGCGCGGGCCCGGTCGCGGTGGCGGAGCCAGTGCAGCGCGCGGGCCGGGAGCAGGACGAGCAGCATCGCGAGCGACAGGGCCCAGACGGCCGCGCAGACGGTACGGAGCCCGGGGACGCCGACCGGCAGGGCGGCGCCCGCCGTGGCGACGATCGCCGTGCCCATCACGGAGGCGTACCAGTTCGGCCCGAGGTGGCGGACGGAACGGGTCCGGGGGGACGGCCGCGCGCCGGGGGTGGTGGCGCGGGGGAGCGGGCCGGGGCCCGGGAGGGGTGGTGCGACGCTTGCCATGGCTCCACCGTCGTCCCCTTCCTCCGTCCTGACCAGGGATCATGCGGCTATGACGTCATAAGCTGGGTTGATGAGCAGGGAGACGCAGGGTGGTGGGAACCGTGACGGCGGGACGCGGGAAGGCGGAGTCTCCGGGGCCGGTGCCGCCGTCGGGGCGGCGTGGGACGGCGGTGCCGCGGCCGGTGGTCCCGTGACCGGCGGTGCCGCGGCCGGTGATGTCGTGACCGGCGGTGCCGGCCGTGGCGACGGGGTCCGGCCCGCCCTCTCCCACCGCGTCCCCGACCTGGGCGCGCTCGAACTGCTGCTCGCCGTGGCCCGGCACGGAAGCCTCGGCGCCGCCGCCCGGGAGGTCGGGATCACCCAGCCCGCCGCGAGCAGCCGCGTCCGCTCCATGGAACGGCAGCTCGGGGTGGCGCTGGTCGACCGCTCCCCGCGCGGCTCCCGGCTCACCGACGCGGGCGCGCTCGTCACGGACTGGGCGCGGCGGATCGTCGAGGCGGCGGAGGCGTTCGACGCGGGGGCGCAGGCCCTGCGCGGGCGGCGCGACTCGCGGCTGCGGGTGGCCGCGTCCATGACGATCGCCGAGTACCTGCTGCCGGGCTGGCTGATCGCCCTGCGCGCCGCACGCCCGGACACCGCCGTGTCGCTCCAGGCGGGCAACTCGGCGGCCGTCGCGGAACGCCTCTCCACGGGCGAGGCGGACGTGGGCTTCGTGGAGGGCCTGGCCGTGCCGGACGGCCTGGACGGGGTGGTCGTCGCGCACGACCGGCTGGCGGTCGTCGTCGCCCCCTCGCACCCGTGGACCCGCCGACGCGCCCCGCTGGACCCGGCGGAGCTGGCCGCGACCCCGCTGATCCTGCGGGAGCGGGGCTCCGGCACCCGCCAGGTCCTGGACGCGGCGCTCTCCGCCCACGGCGGCCTCGCGCGGCCCCTCCTCGAACTCGCCTCGACGACCGCCGTGAAGGCCGCCGTCGTCAGCGGCGCCGGACCGGCCGTCCTCAGCGAACTCGCGATCACCGAGGAGCTGGCCTCCCGCCGTCTGGTCGCCGTCCCCGTCGAGGGGGTGCTGCTGCGCCGGGACCTCCGCGCGGTCTGGCCCGCGGGCCACCGTCCCGCGGGCCCGGCCCGCGACCTGCTCTCCCTGACCCGCGCCCGCCCCGCGGGCTGACGCGGGCCGACACGGGCGGAGTCCGGCGGCCTACGGCTCAGACGTGGGCCGCGCGGTGGGTGATCCGGCCGTCCAGGACCGTCAGCAGGACCGGCAGGTCCGGCAGGTCGGTCGCGGACGTGGTGAGCGGGTCCTCCGCGAAGACGGCGAGGTCGGCACGGTGGCCGAGGGCGATCCGGCCCGCCCCGCGCTCCTCGCCCGCCGCGTACGCCGGGGCCGTCGTCAGGCCCCGCAGCGCCTCCAGCGGCGTCAGCGCCTGCTCCGGGCCGTGCGGGGCCTGGGTGAGGTCGCGGCTCGGGCGCCGGTGCCGGGCCCCCGCCATCACGCCGAGCGGCGGGAACGGCGCGATCGGCCAGTCCGAACCGAGGACCACGGTCGCCCCGGAGTCCACCAGGTCCCGGCAGCGCCAGGCGCGGGAGGCGCGCTCCTCGCCGAGGCGGCGGGACCAGTTGTCGGTGTGGTCGGCGCGGGTGAAGTCGCAACAGTGGGTGGGCTGCATGGAGGCGACGACGCCCAGCTCCGCGAAGCGGCCCAGCGTGTCGTCCGGGACGGTCTCGATGTGCTCGACCCGGTGCCGTACCCCGGCGCCGCCCGTGGCGCGCGCCTTCTCGACGGCGTCCAGGACGTGCCGGACGGCCGCGTCGCCGATGGCGTGGGTCGCGGTGGCCACGCCCGCCCGGTGCAGATCCCCGACGATCCGGGTGTACGCCTCGGGGTCCGGCCAGAAGGCGTGCGTGGACTCGCCGTGGCAGTCGGGACGCTCCAGCCAGGCGGTGCCGTTGTCGATGGTCCCGTCCATGAAGAGCTTCACGCCGGCCACCCGCCACAGCGCCCCGCCGGTGCCCTGCCGCTCGATCAGCTCGCGTACGCCGTCGGCGTCCGTGCCGGGCTGGCACCAGGGCGCCACCCGGAGGCGCAGCGGCAGTTCGCCGGCCGCGTCCAGCTCCTCGTACAGGGCGAGGCTGTCGCCGTTGGCGTCCATGGCGTGGCCGCCGGTCAGACCCGTGGCGGCCATGGCGCGCAGCGCGTCCGCGAGGCGCCGCCGGCTCTCCTCGCGCGTCGGCCGGGGGGCGACCCGCTCGACCAGCTCGCAGGCGGCGTCCTCCTGGAGGAGGCCGGTCGGGCGTCCGTCGGCGTCGCAGACGACCTCGGCGGACGCCTGGTCGAAGGTGCGCGGGCCGTCGACCCCGGCGAGTTCGAGGGCCCGGCGGCTGGCCAGGGCCGAGTGGGCGTCGAAGAGCAGCAGGAAGGCGGGCACCCCGTCGAGGACGGAGTCGAAGGGCGCGGTGCCCACGGGGTGGCCACCGAAGACGTTCGGGTCGAGGCCCCAGCCGAACAGCCACGCCCCGCGCTCCAGGGTCCGCACCTCGCGGGCGAGGGCCTCGCGCACGTCGTCGAGGTCGGAGCAGTACGACAGGTCGAGGCCGTGGGTCAGTTCGGCGCCGGTGACCGGGTGCACGTGGCCGTCGACGAGGCCGGGGGTGACGACGGCCCCCCCGAGGTCCACGACGGTGGTGGCCGGCCCGGCGAGGGCGCGGATCTCGCGGTCGTCGCCCAGGGCCGCGATCCGGCCCTCGTCGGAGACGGCGAGCGCGGTCTCCGGCAGGAACGTCCCCGTGCCGGGGTCGAGGAGACGGGCGGAGAGCAGGACGAGACGGGTGCGCACGGGTGACTCCAGGAAAGGGGTGCGGGAGGGGGCGGACGGGAGGGTGGAAGGTACCGGCCGGGGGCCCGGCGGGTGGGACGGCGCGGGCCGGCCCCGGAGGGCGGCGGCGCGGGTCAGGAGGGTTCGGTGAGCGGCGGGGCGTCGGTCAGCGCGCCGTGGGGCAGGCCGAGTTCGCGTTCCGCCGTGGTGACGGCCATGCGGGACACGACGTCCGGGCGGTTGCCGCGGTCGGTGTTGGCGTGGGCGCCGAGGCCGTCGAGGACCACCAGGATCTGGATGGCCGTCGCGCGCGGGTCGTCCGTCCGGAACTCGCCCCGCTCGACGCCCTCGCGGACGAGTCCTTCGAGGCGGTCGTCGGAGGCGAGTTCCTGCTCGGCGACCCGGTCGCGCAGGAGGGGCCGGTAGCGGCTGAGGTGCCGGGCGTTGATCCACAGGCGGCTGATGTCGTCGTACGCCTCTCCGGCGGAGAGGGCGAAGTAGCGCGCGAGGTACTGCGTGGGGGTCCCGTGCGGCCGCTCGGCGGGCAGCAGCGCGTCCAGCTCACCGGCGGAGGCCACGCCGAACGCCTCGGCCACCAGCTCCTCCGCGGAGGGGAAGTAGTGGCTGATCAGGCCCGGTCGCACGGCCAGCTCGTCGGCGATCCGCCGCAGGGTGACGCACTCGAGCCCCTCGGTCAGGGCGACCCGGGCCGCGGTCCCCACGATCTCCGCCCTCCGGGCCTCCGGAGTTTTCCGGACGCGCTTGCGCTGGACGTTCGACGACATGACCGGGATGTTATTGAGTGCTCGACCAATAAGCAACAGGGGAGGGCGACGGGCTCTCGGCGGACCCGCCCCTTCCCCCGACCCGCAGGGGCCTCCCCGTCTCCCTCCACCCCGGGACCCGCACCGCCCGCGCGGCCGCCCGGCCCCCTCGGGCGCGTTCCGCCGCCGCCTCGACGAGCCCCCGCATCACCCGCGGGTCCTCGCCCATCTCCGGGTGCCACTGCACGCCGAGGGCCCAGGCCGGGGCGGCCAGCTCCACCGCCTCCACCGTGCCGTCCTCCGCGTGGGCCGAGGCCGCGAGCCCCGCGCCCAGCCGGTCCACGGCCTGGTGGTGGTAGGTCGGCACCTCGGCCGGTCCGGGCACCAGGGAGGCGCAGAGCGAACCCGGCACCGGTGTGACCGCGTGCCGGCCGACCACCCCGACCGCCTCCACGTGACCGTCCAGGTGCTGGACCAGCGTCCCGCCGAGCGCCACGTTCAGGAGCTGCATCCCCCGGCAGATGCCGAGGAGCGGGGTGCCGGAGGCGAGGGCGGCGTCGATCAGGGCCAGCTCCCAGGAGTCCCGCTCCCCGGCCGGCGGTCCGGTACGGGGGTCGCGCCCGGCCCCGTACCGCGCGGGATCGACGTCCGCGCCGCCCGCGACGACCAGGCCGTCGATCCGGGCCACGACCGCCGCGGCGGCGGCCGGCCCGTCCGGCGGCAGCATCACCGCCAGCCCCCCGCTCTCCCGGACCAGCCGGGGGTACGGGGCGGGGAGCAGGGCGGCCTCCATGTCCCACACCCCCCAGCGGGCCCGGTCCAGATAGGTGGTCACGCCGATGAGCGGTGCGGACACGGGAACTCCTCCGGGAAGGTCGGGACGTCAGTCGCGTTCGAGCTCGGCCTCGGCCTCGGCGAGCGCCGCGAACTCCTCCTCCGGCGCCCTGGCCACCAGGCGGTGCCGACTGTAGAACGCGAAGTGGGCGAGGGCGACCGCGTACACCCCGAGCGCCGTGAACGCCGCCACCCGGTCCACCAGGAAGGTCGCGACCAGGGCCGAGAGGGCCAGGACGAAGGCCACCGACGAGGTCACGGTCCCGCCGGGCGTGCGGTACGGGCGGTGCAGCTCCGGCTCGCGGCGGCGCAGCACGAGGTGGGAGAGGGCCATCAGGGCGTACGAGATGGTGGCGCCGAAGACCGCGACGTTCAGCATCCGGGCTCCGTCGCCCGTCCCGACGGCGAGGGCGAAGCCGATCGCGCCCGGGACGAGCAGGCCCAGGTAGGGCGCCTTGCGACGGCTGGTCAGGGAGAGGAAGCGGGGCAGGTAACCCGCCCGCGAGAGGGCGAAGAGCTGGCGCGAACCGGCGTAGATGAGGGAGAAGAAGGAGGCGACCAGACCGGCGAGGCCCGCGTAGTTCACGAACCGGCTGAGCGCCGTCGGTCCCCCGTCGCCCTGGAGCGCCACGACCAGCGGGTTCCCGGCCTCCTGGACGGCCGCCGCGCCGCGCGCGCCGGTGGCGGCCAGGAAGGTCATGACGGCGAGCAGCACCAGGACGCCCAGGGAGACCGCCAGCGCCCTCGGCATCGACCTGACCGGGTCCTTCGCCTCCTCGGCGGCCAGCGGCACCCCCTCGACCCCCAGGAAGAACCACATGCCGAAGGGGAACGCCGCCCAGATCCCGAGCAGGCCGAACGGCAGCCAGGAGCTGGACCCGAAGGCGTCGCCGTCCACCGGGATGTCGTTCAGGCCGTCCACCCGGAACTCGGTGAACGCGCCGACCGCGAAGACGATCAGGGCGGCGACCGCGACCGCCGTCACGACCAGGCTGAAGCGCAGCGCCTCGCCCACGCCCCACAGGTGGATGCCGATGAAGAGGGCGAAGCAGACCAGCTGGACCGGCCAGCCGGACTCCAGGCCGAAGAGCCCCAGGGACTCCACGTAGTCGCCGATGAAGAGGGAGATCGCGGCGGGGGCGAGGACGTACTCGATGAGGATCGCGGTGCCGGTGAGGAAGCCGCCCCAGGTGCCGAGCGCGCGGCGGGCGAAACCGTAACCGCCGCCCGCCGTGGGGAGGATGGCGGAGAGTTCGGCGAGCGCGAAGACCAGACAGGCGTACATCGTGCCCATCAGGACGGTGGCGACGGCGAGACCGCCGAAGCCGCCCTTCGACAGGCCGATGTTCCAGCCGGAGTAGTCGCCGGAGACCACGTAGGCCACGCCGAGCCCGGTGAGCAGCAGCCAGCCGGCGCTGCCGCGGCGCAGCGCGCGGCGCCGCAGGTAGTCGTCCTCCGGCGGGACGCCGCCTCCGGAGGCGCCCCCGGGCGTGCTTCCCGACGTGTCTCCGGACGTGTCTTCGAGCGTCATGGCAGCGTCAGCTCCCCGCAACGGGCCCAATGGAACGAGGCCATACCTTTGCGCCGGCCGCCGGGGGAGCGCAACCCCCGTGCGCCACTTTCGGGCCGGCGGTCGCGGCCTCGTGGGTCACGGGCTCGCGGGGCGCGGGCCGCGATCCGTGCGGGCGTACTTCCCGGCCGGGGCGGGGCGGGCCGGTACGGGTGCCGGCCCCGCCGGAGCGGCGCGGGCGCTCCGGCCGTCGGAACGGCGCGGGCGTCCGCCTCACGTCAGGAAGCCCCGCAGCAGCGCCGCCGTCCCCCCGCAGTGCTCCCGCATCACTTCGCGCGCCGCGTCCGCGTCCCCGTCCAGGACCGCCTCCACGAGCGCGGTGTGCTGGTGCTGGGAGTGCTCCAGGTTCCGTACGAGCAGCGGGATGCAGTCCAGCAGGTCGTTCACCGTCGCCCGGACGCCCGCGTACTGGGCCGTCAGCGTCGGCGAACCGGAGAGCTCGGCGAGCGTGAGGTGGAGCAGGCTGTCCCGGCGCCGGTAGTCGTCGAGCGGGGCGTCGTGGGTTGCCGCGAGGGCGGAGCGCAGCCGCCCGGCGCCCGCCGCGTCCAGGCCGTGGGCCGCGCACAGTCCGGCGGCCCCCACCTCGAGCACCTCGCGGAAGCGCAGGGTGTCCTCCACGTCGACCGAGGCGATCCGGCGGCGCAGCTCGTCCTCGCCGGCCCGCCGGGGCCGGGGCAGGACGAACGTCCCGCCGTAGCGGCCGCGCCTGCTCTCCACGAGCCCCTGCTCCTGGAGCACCTTGAGGACCTCGCGCAGGGTCACCCGGCTGATCCCCATCCGGTCGGCCAGCTCCCGTTCGGCGGGCAACCGCTCCCCGTCCGGCACCAGGCCGAGCCGTATCACCTGGAGGATCTGCTCCAGGGCCTCCTCGAACCCGTTGCCCGCCCGCACCGGCCGCAGCACGGGCGTCAGCCGGTCCGCCGATCCACTCGTACCGGCCACGTCCCCGTTCCCCTTCTCCGACACTTCCCGAACACCCCGACGCTTCCCAAGCAAAGGTCTTCCGCAATACCTTATGACTTCCGGCAGGCCGAAGGAGGATCAGTCCCGTGGCAGACCGCACACCCCCGCTCGGCATCGAGGAGCTGCGCGCCCTCGTCGCGAACGGCGAGATCGACACCGTCGTCCTGGCCTTCCCCGACATGCAGGGGCGGCTCCAGGGCAAGCGGTTCGCCGCGCGGTTCTTCCTGGACGACGTCCTCGGCCACGGCAGTGAGGCCTGCGACTACCTCCTGGCCGTCGACACCGAGATGAACACCGTCGACGGCTACGCGATGTCCTCCTGGGACCGCGGCTACGGCGACTTCGCGATGCACCCCGACCTCGCCACCCTCCGCCGCGTCCCCTGGAACGAGGCCACCGCCCTGGTGACCGCCGACCTCGCCTGGGGCGACGGCACCCCCGTCGCCGCGGCACCCCGCCAGATCCTCCGCCGCCAGCTCGAACGCCTGGCGGAACACGGCCTCACCGCCCACGTGGGCACCGAGCTGGAGTTCATCCTCTTCCAGGACGGCTACGAGCAGGCGTGGAACGCCGGCTACCGCGGCCTCACCCCCGCCAACCAGTACAACATCGACTACTCCGTCCTCGGCACCGGCCGTGTCGAACCGCTCCTGCGCCGCATCCGCAACGAGATGACCGCCGCCGGACTCACCGTCGAGTCCGCCAAGGGCGAGTGCAATCCCGGCCAGCACGAGATCGTCTTCAAGTACGACGAAGCCCTGGTCACCTGCGACCAGCACGCGGTCTACAAGACGGGCGCCAAGGAGATCGCGGCCCAGGAGGGCCGCTCGCTCACCTTCATGGCGAAGTACAACGAGCGCGAGGGCAACTCCTGCCACATCCACCTCTCCCTCCAGAACGAGGACGGGGAGAACGTGATGGCCGGGGACGACGAGCACGGCATGTCGGAGACGATGCGCCACTTCCTCGCCGGACAGCTCGCCGCCCTCCGCGAGTTCTCCCTCCTCTACGCGCCCAACATCAACTCCTACAAACGCTTCCAGTCCGGCTCCTTCGCGCCCACCTCCGTCGCCTGGGGCCGGGACAACCGCACCTGCGCCCTCCGGGTCGTCGGCCACGGACGCTCCACCCGCTTCGAGAACCGCCTCCCCGGCGGCGACGTCAACCCCTACCTCGCCGTCGCCGGCCTGGTCGCCGCCGGCCTCCACGGCATCGAACAGCGCCTCGAACTCCCCCCGCCCTGCACCGGGAACGCCTACACCGCCGGGTACGCGCGCGTCCCCACCACCCTGCGCGAGGCCGCCGGGCTCTGGGAGACGAGCCCGATCGCCGAGGCCGCCTTCGGCCCCGAGGTCGTCGCCCACTACCGCACCATGGCCCGCGTCGAACTCGACGCCTTCGACGCCGCGGTGACCGACTGGGAGCTGCGCCGCTCCTTCGAACGCCACTGACCGGACGCCGCCGAGCCGAACCCCCCGCTCCGGACGTCACCGAAAGGAACGAGTTGCTCCAGGTACTGAACCCGGCGACCGGGGAGCCGGTCGCCGACGTCCCCGCGGCCACCCCCGCCGACGTCGACGCCGCCGTGGTCCGCGCCACCGCCGCCCAGCGCGACTGGGCCGCCGCCGCGCCCGCCGACCGCGCCCGGCTGCTCCGCCGCTTCGCCTCCGTCGTGGACGGACACGTCGAGGAACTGGCCCGCCTGGAGGTCACCGAGGCGGGCCACACCATCGGCAACGCCCGCTGGGAGGCCGGCAACGTCCGCGACCTGCTCGACTTCGCCGCCGGGGGAGTGGAGCGGCTGAACGGACGCCAGATCCCGGTGGCCGGCGGCCTCGACGTCACGATCCTCGAACCGCTCGGGGTCGTCGGCGTCATCGCGCCCTGGAACTTCCCCCTGCCGATCGCCGCCTGGGCCACCGCCCCCGCCCTCGCCGCGGGCAACGCCGTGGTCCTCAAGCCGGCCGAGGCCACCCCGCTCACCGCGCTCCGCCTCGCCGAACTCGCCCTCGAAGCGGGCCTGCCCGAAGGGCTCCTCCAGGTCCTCCCGGGAACCGGCCCGGTCGCCGGGAACGCGCTCGTCGAGCACTCCGGCATCGCCAAGATCGTCTTCACCGGCTCCACCCGGGTCGGAAAGTCGATCATGGCGAAGTGCGCCGGCCAGGTGAAGCGGATCACCCTCGAACTCGGCGGCAAGAGCCCCAACATCGTCTTCGCGGACGCCGACGTCGAAGCGGCGGCCGCCGCCGCCCCGATGTCCTTCCTCGACAACAGCGGCCAGGACTGCTGCGCCCGCACCCGCATCCTCGTCCAGCGGAGCGCGTACGACCGCTTCCTGGAACTGCTCGCCCCCGCGATCGAGGAGGTCGTCGTCGGGGACCCCTCCGACGAGCGCACGCAGATGGGGCCGCTCATCTCCCGGGCCCAGCTCGACCGCGTCCGCTCCTACGTCCCCGACGACCTCCCCGGCATCCGGGGCAAGGCCCCCGGGGGCCCCGGTTTCTGGTTCCCGCCGACCGTCCTCACCGGCCTGCCCGAGGACGCCCCCTGCGCCGTCGAGGAGGTCTTCGGGCCCGTCGCCGTCGTCCTCCCCTTCGAGGACGAGGCCGACGCGGTCCGCCTCGCCAACGCCACCGAGTACGGCCTGTCCGGCTCGATCTGGACCCGGGACGTCGGACGCGCCCTGCGCGTCTCCCGTGCCGTCCGCGCCGGGAACCTCTCCGTCAACTCCCACTCCAGCGTCCGCTACTGGACCCCGTTCGGGGGCTACCGGCAGTCCGGCCTCGGCCGCGAACTCGGCCCCGACGCCCTGACCGCCTTCACCGAGACCAAGAACGTCTTCATCAGCACGGAGGACCGAACCGCATGACCACCGAGGGAACCGAAGAGATCGTCTGCCGCCGTCTGGTCGGCCGCACCGCCGTCATCACCGGCGCCGGCAGCGGCATCGGCCTCGCCACCGCCCGCCGCCTCGCCTCCGAGGGCGCGCACGTCGTCTGCGGCGACATCGACGAGACCGCCGGCAAGGCCGCCGCGGAGGAGGTCGGCGGCACCTTCGTACGGGTCGACGTCACCGACCCCGAGCAGGTCGAGGCGCTGTTCCGGGCCGCCTTCGACACCTACGGCTCCGTCGACGTCGCCTTCAACAACGCCGGCATCTCGCCCCCCGACGACGACTCCATCCTGGAGACCGGCCTGGAGGCGTGGAAGCGCGTCCAGGACGTCAACCTCACCTCCGTCTACCTCTGCTGCAAGGCCGCCCTGCCCTACATGCGCCGCCAGGGGAGGGGCTCCATCATCAACACCGCCTCCTTCGTCGCCGTCATGGGCGCCGCCACCAGCCAGATCTCCTACACCGCCTCCAAGGGCGGCGTGCTCGCCATGTCCCGCGAACTGGGCGTCCAGTTCGCCCGCGAGGGCATCCGCGTCAACGCCCTGTGCCCGGGACCCGTCAACACGCCGCTCCTCCGGGAGCTGTTCGCCAAGGACCCCGAACGGGCCGCCCGCCGCCTCGTCCACATCCCCCTCGGCCGCTTCGCCGAGGCCGAGGAGATCGCCGCCGCCGTCGCCTTCCTCGCGAGCGACGACTCCTCCTTCGTCAACGCCAGCGACTTCCTCGTGGACGGCGGCATCTCCGGCGCGTACGTCACCCCCCTCTGAGCCCCGCCCCTCCCCGGCGGGCCGGGCGTCGCGGGGCGCCCGGCCCGCCGGCGCCCCTCTCGGCACACGCCCTGCCTGGTTTCGGCACACGCCCTGCCTAGAGGAAGGTGCGGCCCTCGCCCCGGTACGTCGGCACGGTCGAGGTGACCCGGTCGCCCTCGACCAGGCGCAGGCTCTCGAAGCGCTCGCACAGCTCGCCGGCCTTCGCGTGCCGGAACCACACCTTGTCGCCGATCCGCAGATCGTCGGCCGGCGGGCCGAGCAGCGGGGTCTGCACCTCGCCGGGTCCCTCCCTCGGGTCGTACCGCAGCCCCTCCGGCAGGTACGGCACGGGCAGCCGGTCGGGGCCCGCCACCCCGGAGGCCGGGTACCCGCCCCCGAGCACCGTCACCACGCCCACGCCCGGACGGCGCACCACGGGCTGTGCGAAGAGCGCGGCGGGCCGGCCGCTGAAGGACGTGTAGTTGTCGAAGAGGCGCGGCACGAAGAGCCCCGAACCGGCGGCGATCTCCGTCACCGCGTCCTCGGCGGCGGTGTGCTGCACGCTTCCGGTGCCGCCGCCGTTCACGAACTCCAGGTCCGGCGCCACCGCCCGCACGGCCCGCACCACGGCCGCCCTGCGCTCCGCCAGCTCCCTGCGGGCGGCGGACTGCATCAGCCGGACCGCCCGCGACCGCAGCGGCCGGCCCGTCACCGCGTCCCCGACCCCCGCCACGTGCCCCTCGTACGCCATGATCCCGACCAGCCGGAACCCCGGGCGCCGCACCACCGAGCGGGCCAGCTCCGCCAGCTCCCCGGGCTCCCGCAGCGGGGAGCGGCGGGCGCCGACCCGTATCCGGCCGCCGAGGAGGCTCAGCGCCGTGTCCATCTCCAGGCAGACCCGGACCTCCTCCGTCCCGCCCGCGCGGGAGGCGTCGATCAGGTCCAGCTGCGCCACGTCGTCCACCATCACGGTCACGGCCGCGGCGAGTTTCGGGTCCCGCGCCAGCTCCCCGAACCCGGCGCGGTCCGCCGAGGGGTACGCGAGCAGGACGTCCTCGAAGCCGGCGCGCGCCAGCCACAGCGACTCGTCGAGCGTGAACGACATGATCCCGGCGAAGCCCTCCCGCGCGAGGACCCGCTCCAGGAGCGCCCGGCACCGCACGGACTTGCTCGCCACGCGGACGGGCTTCCCTCCGGCCCGGCGCACGAGGTCCGCCGCGTTGGCGTCGAAGGCCTCCAGGTCGACGATCGCCACGGGCGCGTCGAGGTGAGCGGTGGCCCGGTCGTAGCGGGCCCGATCGGTGGCACGGGGAGTCATGGCCCGAGCTTGCCAGACGGGTTTACGGGTGGGTAGCCCCTGAGTTCCCGTGCGGTGGGGAACAGCCCGTAGAGTGACGGGCATTGTCGACACGAGCGGGAGACGGGGATGACCAGCGAGCACCGCCCCACGCCCTCCCGCATCAGCGAACTCCTCCTTCCCGTCCCCCCGCCGGCGGCCGGCACCGACGCTTCCCCGGCGGCCGGCACCGACGCTTCCCCGGCGGCCGGTGGCACCGCGGCGTCCGGCTCCGCCCGCCCGGCGTCCGGCGACACCGGGCCGTCCGGCGCCGGGCCGTCCGGCACCGGGACGACCGCCCGCCCGCTTCCGGCCCGGCCTCCGGAGCCCCCGCCTCCGCCCGCCCGGCGTCCGCCCGCGCCCTCTCCGGGTCCGGTGCGTCCGGCGGCGCCTGCGCCGGTGCCGGCCCGTCCGGCGGAGCCCCCGTCGATACCGGCCCGTCCGACTGCCCCTTCCCCGGGTCCGGTGGTCCCGGTGGCGGGACCGGTCGCTCCGCCGGCCGCGCCGGCACGGCCGGTTCCGCCGCGCCCGGCGAACGCCCCCGTCACCCCCGCTCCCGCCCCCTCCGTGCCGCCGTACGGCCACACCGGCCACCCTGGTCACACCGGCCACCCCCGCCCTGCCGGTTACGGTCCCCCCGCCGCGTCGTACGAGGTGCCCCTCGGGGGCACCGCGCTGCTGGGCCCCGTCCGGGGGCGGAGCGCCGGGCGGGCCGTCGCCGTCGCCGTCTGCGCCGTGCTCGGGTCCGGCCTCATCGGCGGCGCTCTCGCCGGGGTGTGGCTGGCCGCCGACGAGTCCGGGAAGCCCGTCGCACCCGCCGGGTACGCCGAGGCCCGGGAGCTCTGGCACAACGCCCCCGTCGACGCCCTCTTCCCCCGCACCCTCGCCGGTCCCGGCGCCGGTCCCGGCTCCGCCGCCCGCACCTGGACCCGGATCGTGGTCGCCCCCGACGCCCCCTGTTCGCCCGCCGTCCTCGCCGGGGGGCTCCTCGCCACCGTCGAGCCGCTCGGCTGCGAGCGCGTCCTGCGCGCCACGTACACCGACGCCACCGCCAGCAGCGTGATCACCGTCGGCCTCGTCTTCACCCGCGCCGACGCCACCGCGCAGCGCGCCCTCGGCCAGGGCCTCCCCGCCCGCCTCGGCCAGGACGTCCCCCCGGCCCTGTCCGGCCCCTCCACCGTCGCCGCCCGCTTCGGCGACCGGCAGCGCGCGAGCTGGTGGGTGAGCGCCCCCGCGGACCTCCCCGTCGTCGTCACCGCCGTCTCCGGCTTCGCCGACGGCCGGACCGTCGACGCCCCCCAGCCCGCCGACCGGGCGATGGCCGGGGGCCGTACCGACGCCGTCGCCCAGTCCGGCCTCGGGCACGAGGCCAAGGGCATCACCGAGAGCCTGACGCGCCTGCTGCGCACGACCGCCGCCGAGGCGGCGAAGGAGAAGAAGGCCCGGTGAACCGTCCCGCCCGCCGACGGGCGCGCGGCGCCGCCGCCGTCCTGCTCGCCGCCGCCTTCTCCGTCCTGCCCGCCACCACCGCCCCCGCGCACGCCGACACCATCCGGGCCCGGCAGTGGGGCCTCGACACCCTCCGCACCGCCGAGGCGTGGCGCACCACCAGGGGCGGGGGCGTCACCGTCGCCGTCCTCGACACCGGCGTGGACGCCGACCACCCGGACCTCGCGGGGTCCGTCCTGCCCGGCCACGACCTCATCGGCTTCGGCGCCTCCCGGGGCGACCGCGCCTGGGCCCGGCACGGCACCGCCATGGCCGGGATCATCGCCGGGCACGGCCACGGACCCGGGGACCGGGACGGCGTCCTCGGCGTCGCCCCCGAGGCCGGGATCCTTCCCGTACGGGTCATCCTGGAGTCCTCCGACAAGGAGCGGGACAAGGCCCGCAAGAGCAGGGGCACCGCCCTCGCGGAAGGCATCCGCTGGGCCGCCGACCACGGCGCCGACGTCATCAACCTCTCCCTCGGCGACGACTCCGAGTCCGCCCACCCCGACGCGGGCGAGGACGCCGCCGTCCAGTACGCCCTGGCCAAGGGGGTCGCCGTCGTCGCCTCCGCGGGGAACGGCGGAGAGAAGGGCGACCACGTCTCGTACCCCGCCGCCTACCCCGGCGTCATCGCCGTCACGGCCGTCGACCGCTGGGGCGCCCGCGCCCCCTTCTCCACCCGCCGCTGGTACGCCACCGTCAGCGCCCCCGGCGTGGACATCGTCATCGCCGACCCCGACCGCCGCTACTACGAGGGCTGGGGCACCAGCGCCGCCGCCGCGTTCGTCTCCGGGGCCGTCGCCCTCGTCCGGGCGGCCCACCCCGGCCTCACCCCGGCCCAGGTCAAACGCCTGCTCGCCGACACCGCCCGCGACAGGCCGAAGGACGGCCGCAGCGACGACAAGGGGTACGGGACGGTCGACCCGGCCGCGGCGATCGAGGCGGGCGCCCGGTTGAAGGGCGGCGACCCGAAGAACACCACCACCGGGTACCGGGGCCGCCACTTCGGGCCCGGTCCCGTGGCCCCCGCCGAGGAGGCCCGCCCCTTCGGGCTGCTCGCCCCCCTCCTCGGCGGCCTCGGCGCGCTGCTGCTCCTCACCGCCGTGGCGCTCCGGCGCGCCCACCGCCCCGGCTGACGCCCGCCCCGCCGGAACCGCCCACCGCGCCGGCCGGAACCCGGCGGACCGCGCGCCGCCACCCGGCGGTTAGGCTCGGGGCGTGGCGCTCAAGAACATCCCGGACCCCGGTTTCTCCGAAGACGACGGCACGGCCGACCCGCGGCTCGCCGCGGCCCTCGCGGCCTGGGCGGAGGACAGGACCGCCCACGGGCCGGTCCTCGACGCCCTGCGCGAAGCGCGGCTGCTCGTCCCCGTGGTCGCCGTCCTCGGCGAGGTCGAGACCGACGAGAACGGCCTGCGCCGCGAGAAGACCAGCGACATGGCGGTCCCCACCCTCACGGCCGGCGACCGGCGGGCCCTGCCCGCCTTCACCTCCACCGCCTCGCTCGCCCTCTGGGACCCGGAGGCCCGGCCCGTCGCCGTCCCGCTGCACCAGGCGCTCCAGGCCGTCGCCCACGAGAAGGCGGACACGCTCGTCCTCGACCTCGCGGGCCCCGTGCCGTACCAGGTCACCGGGCCGGCCCTGCTCGCCCTCGCCGAGGGCCGCGCCGGCGCCGACCCGCTCGACGACCCCGCCGTACGGGAGGCGGTCCGGGCCGCCGTCGCCGCCGAGCCCGCCGTCCTCCGCGCCCACCTGGGGCCCGGCGCCGCCGACGGCACCCTCGCCCTGGTCCTCGCCGGGGACGCCGCCCCGGCGGAGGCCGCCCGGCGCGTGGCGCGCGCCCTGGCGGCCGACGAAACGCTGAGGGCCCGCCTGGTGCGGGGCCTCGACCTGGCGTTCCTGCCGGCCTCGGCCACGCCCCCGGGCGAGCCCTTCTACGTAAGAAGCTGAGGGAAGACCTAGCCGTACACCGGCCCCGTGTACTTCTCGCCCGGCCCCTGACCCGGCTCGTCCGGGATCAGGGACGCCTCGCGGAAGGCGAGCTGGAGGGACTTCAGGCCGTCCCGCAGGGGCGCGGCGTGGAAGGAGGAGACCTCGGTCGCGCCGGCGTCCAGCAGCCCCGCGAGGGCGTGCACCAGCTTGCGCGCCTCGTCGAGGTCCTTGTGCTTCTCGCCCTCCTCGGTCAGCCCGAGCTTCACGGCGGCGGCGCTCATCAGGTTGACGGCGACGGTCACGATGACCTCGACCGCCGGGACCTCCGCGATGTCACGGGTCATGGCGTCGAAGTCGGGGGAGTCCGGGTTCTCGTTCCGGGGCGTCTCGCTCATGCCCCCCACGATATGCCGCCGCCGGTTGGTGGAGACCGGCGGGTCCTGCTAACCTTGTGTAACGACCGGCTGGACACCTGTGTGTCCGGCCCACAAGTGGAGGCTCCGTACTCCCACCTGACCACCTTCGCGGGTGGCGGGTCACCGGTCAGGTGGCGCCCATCGTTCCGTACGGACGATGGAGCCGCCCGATGTGCGCCCCGCGGTTGACCGCGGCGGTGTTCCGGTATTTTCCTGGAGCCCCGCCTGTGTCCCGTCCGGGGCATTTTTCATGTGCCGGCTCGGTTGGTCTCAGAAACAGACGTTGCGCGTCCGTCCGCCAGGCGGTCGCGTGGTGCTACCGAGGAGGATCCATCAGCGCCGAGCCCCGCATCAACGACAGGATTCGCGTTCCCGAGGTGCGACTTGTCGGACCCAGCGGCGAGCAGGTCGGGATTGTTCCGCTTGCCAAGGCCCTGGAGCTCGCACAGGAGTACGACCTCGACCTGGTCGAGGTCGCGGCGAACGCCCGTCCGCCCGTGTGCAAGCTCATGGACTACGGGAAGTTCAAGTACGAGTCGGCCATGAAGGCCCGTGAGGCGCGCAAGAACCAGGCGCACACGGTCATCAAGGAGATGAAGCTCCGGCCGAAGATCGACCCGCACGACTACGACACCAAGAAGGGTCACGTCGTCCGGTTCCTCAAGCAGGGCGACAAGGTCAAGATCACGATCATGTTCCGTGGTCGTGAGCAGTCCCGCCCCGAGCTTGGATTCCGGCTGCTGCAGCGGCTGGCGTCGGACGTCGAGGAGCTTGGCTTCATCGAGTCCAACCCGAAGCAGGACGGCCGGAACATGATCATGGTTCTCGGCCCGCACAAGAAGAAGACCGAGGCCATGGCCGAGGCGCGTGAGGCCCAGGCCGCACGCAAGGCCGAGCGCCAGGGCGTCACCTCCGAGGAGACGTCCGAGGCCCCGGCCGCCGAGACCCCGGCCCCCGAGGCTTCGGCCGACGCTCCGGCCGAGACCCCCGAGGCGTGACCCGGCGGGCTGCCACCCAGGCAGCCCCGGGCCCCGCCCGGAACCACCAGACGAAGAACTGACGCTCCCGGATGTCCGGTGCCCGCACCGGGGGAGCGCCACTGACGAGGAGAGAACGGCGCCATGCCGAAGAACAAGACGCACTCCGGTGCCAAGAAGCGCTTCAAGGTCACCGGCTCCGGCAAGATCCTGCGGGAGCGCGCCGGCAAGCGCCACCTGCTCGAGCACAAGTCGTCCAAGCTGACGCGTCGCCTCACGGGCAACGCCGAGATGGCCCCGGGTGACGCCGCCAAGATCAAGAAGATGCTGGGCATCTGATCTGATCTCCCGCCCTCGGCGACGAGGGCATCCGGCCGAGTCCGGGTTCCATCCGTTTTCCGGGTCGTGTGAGGACCACCACGACCCCGCTACAAGGAGTAAAACAAGTGGCACGCGTCAAGCGGGCAGTCAACGCCCACAAGAAGCGCCGGGCGATCCTCGAGCAGGCCTCGGGCTACCGCGGTCAGCGTTCGCGCCTGTACCGCAAGGCCAAGGAGCAGGTCACCCACTCGCTGGTCTACAACTACAACGACCGCAAGAAGCGCAAGGGCGACTTCCGTCAGCTGTGGATCCAGCGCATCAACGCCGCTGCCCGCCTGAACGGCATGACGTACAACCGCCTCATCCAGGGTCTGAAGGCCGCCAACGTCGAGGTGGACCGCAAGATCCTCGCCGAGCTGGCCGTCAACGACGCCAACGCGTTCGCCGCGCTGGTCGAGGTCGCGCAGAAGGCCCTCCCGGCCGACGTCAACGCCCCGAAGGCCGCCGCCTGATCTTCCAGGCCGCAGTACCTCCGCCCGGACCCGCAGACGCCCACGCGCCTGCGGGTCCGGGTGCGTCGGCCCCCGAGACGCCCGGACCGCGCGGCCCCGCGCCGTACCGGAGCGCGCCGCCCCCCGGACCCCGCAGCCCCCGGCCCCGAAGAGAGAACCCCCGCACGCCATGGTCACCCCCGAGCTGATCTCCCCGCGTTCCCCGCGCGTCGTCGCCGCCCGGCGGCTCGCCAAGCGCGCCTTCCGGGGCAAGGACCGCCTCTTCATCGCCGAGGGACCGCAGGCCGTCCGCGAGGCCGTCGACCACCGGGGCCCCAGCGGGGAACCCACCCTGGTCGAGCTGTTCACCACCGTCGAGGCCGCCGGACGTCACGCCGCCATCGTCGACGCGGCCCGCGCCGCCGGAGCCCGCGTCCACCACGCCTCCGACGCCGTCCTCGCCGAGGTCTCCCAGACCGTCACCCCGCAGGGGCTCGTCGGCGTCTGCCGCTTCCTCGACTCGCCGTTCGAGGAGATCGTCGCCGCCCGGCCCCGGCTGGTCGCCGTCCTCGCCCACGTGCGCGACCCCGGGAACGCCGGCACCGTGCTGCGCTGCGCCGACGCGGCCGGCGCCGACGCCGTCGTCCTCACCGACGCCTCCGTGGACCTCTACAACCCCAAGTCCGTACGCGCCTCCGTCGGCTCCCTCTTCCACCTGCCGGTGGCCGTCGGGGTCCCCGTCGAACAGGCCGTCGCCGGACTCCGGGGCGCGGGCGTGCGCGTCCTCGCCGCCGACGGGGCCGGACAGGACGACCTGGACGCCGAGCTGGACGCGGGCACCATGGGCGGGCCGACCGCCTGGATCTTCGGGAACGAGGCGTGGGGGCTGCCCGAGGAGACCCGGGCCCTCGCCGACGCCGTCGTCCGCGTCCCGATCCACGGCAAGGCCGAGAGCCTCAACCTCGCCACCGCCGCCGCCGTCTGCCTGTACGCCTCCGCGCGCGCCCAGCGCTCCCGCGCCTCCGCCTGAACGGACCGGAGGGGGCCGCTCCGCCCCCGCCGCCCAGTAGAGTGACGCACTCGGGGCCCACTTGCGCCGCGCGGAGAGGCGGGGAACGGGGATGACGGTCGGTACGGGCACTCCCGCACAGGCACGGAGCGCCGGTCCGCGCGCCCGGGAAGGGGAGGAGGCCGGCGGCTTCCCCGGCATCCACCCCGACGACCTGCCCGACGGCCTCGTCGTCGCCGACGAGACCGGCCGCGTCGTCTGCTTCAACGCCGCCGCCGCCCGCGTCACCGCCGTTCCCGCCGACCGGGCCCTCGGCCTCCCGCTGGACCGGGCGCTGCCCCTGGAGGACCTCAAGGGACGCCGCTGGTGGGCGCTGACCGACCCGTACGGCGGGCTCGCCACCCGCAGCGGCCAGCCCGAACGCAACCTGCTCCTCCCCGGCGGCCGCGAGGTCCTGGTCTCCGCCCGGTACGTCCGCGAGTACCCCACCGGGCCGGTCCGGCGGGTCGTCGTCTCCCTGCGCGGCACCGAGGCGCGCCGGCGCACCGAACGCAGCCACGCCGAGCTCATCGCCACCGTCGCCCACGAGCTGCGCTCCCCGCTCACCTCCGTCAAGGGCTTCACCGCCACCCTCCTGCGGAAGTGGGAACGCTTCACCGACGAGCAGAAGCGGCTGATGCTGGAGACCGTCGACGCCGACGCCGGCCGCATCAAACGGCTCATCGCGGAACTCCTCGACATCTCCCGCATCGACTCCGGCCGGCTGGAGGTCCGCCGCCAGCCCGTCGACATCGCGGCGGCGGTCGGCCGGCACGTCCACGCCCACACCGCCGGCGGCCAGGCCCCGGACCGCTTCTTCGTACGGATCAGGCCCCAGCTGCCGCCGCTCTGGGCCGACCCCGACAAGATCGACCAGATCCTCGGCAACCTCCTCGAAAATGCCGTGCGTCACGGAGAGGGAACCGTCACCATCGAGGTGGCACCCACCACGACGGACGACGGCGGAGAAGAGGGGACGGAGGTCACCGTGAGCGACGAGGGCCCCGGCATCCCCGAAGAGTCGATGAACCGCGTCTTCACCCGCTTCTGGCGGGGCAGCAAGCGCGGCGGCACCGGCCTCGGCCTCTACATCGTCAAGGGCGTGGTCGAGGCCCACGGCGGCACCATCACCGTCGGACGGGGCCCCCGCGGCGGTGCCGAGTTCCGATTTATCCTGCCCGTCGGCACCCCGGCCCACCTCCTCTGAGGTCTCGCCCGTCGAGACCGAGGACGATCAGGAGCCGCCCGGTCCGCCCACGGGCTCATGCGCGTTCCCCCGCCCCGTTAGACTCGACCTTTGGCACGTTTGCGCCCTTGACGTCGAGCGGGGCCGCCCAGCCAAGCCAACGGAAGCACGGGAAGAGATGTCCGCACCCAATAAGTCGTACGACCCGGTCGAGGTCGAGGCGCTGAAACCGGAAGAGATCGAGCGCATGCGGGACGAGGCGCTCGCCGCCTTCGCCGCCGCGGGCGACCTCGACGCGCTCGCGCAGGCGAAGACCGCGCACACCGGTGGCACCTCACCGCTGGCGCTCGCCAACCGGGAGATCGGCGCCCTGCCCCCGCAGGCCAAGGCCGCCGCCGGAAAGCTCGTGGGCCAGGCCCGCGGCGCCGTCTCCAAGGCGCTCGCCGCCCGCCAGGCCGAGCTGGAGGCCGAGCGCGACGCCCGTGTCCTCGTGGAGGAGGCCGTCGACGTCACCCTGCCGTACGACCGCGTCCCGGCCGGCGCCCGCCACCCCCTGACCACCCTCATGGAGCGCGTCTCCGACGTCTTCGTCTCCATGGGGTACGAGGTCGCCGAAGGCCCCGAGGTCGAGGCGGAGTGGTTCAACTTCGACGCCCTCAACTTCCTCCCGGACCACCCGGCGCGCCAGACGCAGGACACCTTCTTCGTCCGGGGGACCTCCCCCGAGGGGAAGGCCACCACCGGCGACGAGTCCGGTGTCGTCCTGCGCACCCACACCTCCCCGGTGCAGGCCCGCACGCTCGTCGACCGGGAGCCCCCGGTCTACGTCGTGTGCCCCGGCCGCGTCTACCGCACCGACGAGCTCGACGCCACGCACACCCCCGTCTTCCACCAGATCGAGCTGCTCGCCGTGGACGAGGGGCTCACCATGGCCGACCTCAAGGGCACCCTCGACCACATGGTCCAGGCGCTCTTCGGTTCGGACATGAAGACCCGGCTGCGCCCGAACTACTTCCCGTTCACCGAGCCGTCCGCCGAGATGGACATGCTCTGCTACGTCTGCCGCGGCGAGTCCGTCGGCAACCCGGACCGCCCCTGCCGCACCTGCGGCAGCGAGGGCTGGATCGAGCTCGGCGGCTGCGGCATGGTCAACCCGAAGGTGCTCGTCGCCTGCGGTGTGGACCCCGAGAAGTACAGCGGATTCGCCTTCGGGTTCGGCATCGAACGGATGCTGATGTTCCGCCACAACGTCGAAGACATGCGAGACATGGTCGAGGGTGACGTCCGGTTCACCCGGCCGTTCGGGATGGAGATCTGATGCGGGTCCCGCTTTCTTGGCTGCGGGAGTACGTCGACCTGCCGGCGACGGAGACCGGCCGGGACGTCCAGGCCAAGCTCATCTCGGCAGGACTGGAGGTCGAGACCGTCGAGCGGCTCGGCACCGGCCTGTCCGGCCCCCTGGTGGTCGGCAAGGTGCTCACCATCGAGGAGCTGACGGAGTTCAAGAAGCCCATCCGCTTCTGCACCGTCGACGTCGGCGACGCCAACGGCACCGGCGAGCCCCAGGAGATCATCTGCGGCGCGCGGAACTTCGCCGAGGGCGACAAGGTCGTCGTGGCCCTGCCAGGCGCCGTCCTCCCCGGTGACTTCCGGATCGCCGAGCGCAAGACGTACGGCCGCGTCTCCCGGGGCATGATCTGCTCCGGCGACGAACTCGGCATGGGCGACGACGGCTCGCACGGCATCATCGTGCTGCCCCCGGAGTACGAGGTCGGCACCGACGCCACGGTCCTCCTCGAACTGTTCGACGAGGTCCTCGACATCGCCGTCACCCCGGACCGCGGCTACTGCCTCTCGGTGCGCGGCGTCGCCCGTGAGGCGGCCACCGCCTACGGGCTGCCGCTGCGCGACCCGGCGCTGCTGGACGTGCCCGCGCCCAACGCGTACGGCTACCCGGTCCGGATCGCCGACCCGTTCGGCTGCGACCGCTTCACCGCGCGCACCGTCGTCGGCGTGGCGCCCGAGGCCCGCACCCCGATCTGGATGCAGCGCCGGCTGCAGAAGGCCGGCATGCGGTCCGTCTCGCTCGCCGTCGACATCACCAACTACGTGATGCTGGAGCTGGGCACTCCGCTCCACGCCTACGACCGCACCCGGCTCAACGGGCCCATCGGGGTCCGCCGTGCCGAGCCCGGCGAGACCATCACCACCCTCGACGGCGCCAAGCGCATCCTCGACCCCGAGGACCTGCTGATCACGGACGACAGCGGCCCCATCGCCCTCGCCGGTGTCATGGGCGGCGCCCACACCGAGATCGCCGACCCGGAGACCGACCCCGAGACCGGGATCGTCACCGGCACCACCGAGATCGTCATCGAGGCCGCGCACTTCGACGCGATCACGATCGCCCGCACCTCCCGCCGCCACAAGCTCTCCACCGAGGGTTCCAAGCGCTGGGAGCGAGGCGTCGATCCCAAGGCGCCCAGCGCCGCGGCCCAGCGCTGCGTCGACCTGCTGGTGCTGCTCGGGGGCGGCACCGCCGAGGCCGGAGTCACCGAGGTCTCCGCCCCGTCCGCGCCGCGCACCATCACCATGCCGGCGAACCACCCGGACAAGGTCGCGGGCACGGAGTACGGCCGCGAGACCGTCGTCCGCCGCCTCCAGGAGGTCGGCTGCGACGTCTACGGCCAGGACGAGCTCGTCGTCACGGTGCCCTCGTGGCGCCCCGACCTCAACGCGCCGAACGACCTCGCCGAAGAGGTCGTCCGCCTGGAGGGCTACGAGAACCTGCCCTCCACGCTGCCCAGGCCCCCGGCCGGCCGCGGGCTCACCGAGCGCCAGCGCGCCCACCGCCGCGTGGGCCGCGCCCTGGCCGGCGCCGGTTACGTCGAGGTCCTGAACTACCCGTTCATCGGCGAGCAGGCCCTCGACGACCTCGGCCTCGACGCGGACGACGCCCGGCGCCGGCTCGTGAGGCTGGCCAACCCGCTCTCGGACGAGGAGCCCGCGCTCCGCACGACGCTGCTCCCGGGCCTGCTCGGCGCGCTCCGCCGCAACGACAGCCGAGGCAGCCACGACCTGGCGCTCTTCGAGACCGGTCTGGTCTTCCGGCCCGAGGGGGAGCCCGGCATCGCCGTCCGGCTGCCCGTCGACCGGCGTCCCACCGACGAGGAGATCGCCGGGATCGACGCCGTGCTGCCCGCGCAGCCGCGCCGCGCCGCCGTCGTCCTCGCCGGCACGCGCGAGCAGGCCGGCTGGTGGGGCAGGGGACGTCCGTCCGACTGGGCGGACGCGATCGAGGCCGGCCGGACCGTGGCCGCCGCGGCCGGGGCCGAGCTGATCGTCGGCGCGGACCAGCACGCCCCGTGGCACCCGGGCCGCTGCGCCGCGTTCCACGTCGAGGTGGACGGCGAGAAGGTCCTCGTCGGCCACGCCGGCGAGCTCCACCCCCGCGTGGTGAAGGCGTTCGGCCTCCCGGCGCGCAGCTGCGCGATGGAGATCGACCTGGACCTCCTGGAGAAGGCGAACGGGGGCCCCGTGAAGGCTCCCCGGATCTCCTCCTTCCCGGTCGCCACCCAGGACGTCGCCCTGGTCGTGGCCGCCGGCGTCCCGGCCGCCGAGGTCGAGGCCGCCCTGCGCGAGGGCGCGGGCGAACTCCTGGAGTCCGTCCGGCTGTTCGACGTCTACACCGGCGACCAGCTCGGCGAGGGCACCAAGTCCCTGGCGTACGCCCTGAGGTTCCGCGCCCCGGACCGCACCCTGACGGTCGACGAGGCGTCCGCGGCCCGCGACGCGGCCGTCGCCCTGGCGTCCGAGCGCACGGGCGCCGTCCTGCGCGGCGCCTGACGTCCCGCACGGAAGAAGACCGAAGAAGACCGAAGAAGACCGAAGAAGACCGAAGAAGACCGAAGAACGCCGAAGAACACGGAGGGCCGCCCCGGGGTTTCCCGGGGCGGCCCTCCGCCGTTCTCCGGAACCACGGGCATCCGCTTCGTGGGAGCGGCGCTCCCGCCCGGCCCCCTCCTCCCGCCGTTGAGCGGAGGGGACCGGGACCGGCGCCGCCCGTCCCGCCACGGAGTGCCGGGCAGGTCGGCGGGGCGGGCGGCACGGTCCGGACCGCCGCACTGTACGAGGGGGAGCCCGGCGGACCGGTCGTCGCCTTGCGGCGAGGAACACAGTCAACCGGGGGCGGGACGGGCGCGGCAGAGCGCGCGGGGCGGGAGGAGGGGTGCTCCGTTCACACCCCGTGCGAAACCGTCCCGTAGGGGTCCGCCTCGTACGGGACGGACCCGTACGAGGTCATTCCGCGCCACTCCGCCCCGTACGAAATCGGCCACCGCTACGCTGAGTTCACCGAGCGACCGGAGCGGCCATGCAGCCCAACACCTTGCTCGACGCCCTGCTCGACGAAGCGGGCGTCTCGCACGCCGGCCTCGCCGCCCGGGTGAACCGGGCCGGCCGGGCCAGGGGCCTCACCCTGCGCTACGAACACACCGCCGTGGCCCGCTGGTTGAAGGGGCAGCGGCCGCGCGGCCAGGTGCCGGACCTGATCTGCGAGGTGCTCGCCGCGCGGCTGCGCCGGCAGGTGACCCTGGACGACATCGGCCTCGGGGTGCCGCACGGGCCGGCGACGGCACCCGGTTCACCGCTCCCCGGCTTCGTGGAGCGGGCGGCCGCCCTCTGGCGCTCCGACGAGCAGCGGCGGCCGCACATCGTCACCGCGCCGGTCCTGACCGGCACTCCGGCGGTGATGCCCGTGTGGGAGTGGGAGAACCCCCCGGAGGACGCGGACGTCTCCCGCACCGGCCGGACCGCCGTCTCGGCCGCCGACATCGACGTGCTGACCGCCGCCAGGGTCCACTACGAGCAGATGTACCGCAAGGCCGGGGGCGTCGCGACCCGGGCCCGGATCGTCGGCTTCCTCACCACCGGGACGGCGCCCCTGCTCCGGGGCGCGTACGGCGACGCCCTCGGGCGCCGGTTGCACCGCGCCACCGGCGGACTCGTGGCGGTGGCCGGGATCTGCGCCTACGACGCGGACGCGCACGGTCTGGCCCAGCGCTACTTCCACCAGGCCCTGCGGCTCGCGAAGGCGAGCGGGGACCGGGGGCTCGGCGGGTACGTGATCGCGCTCCTCGTCAACCAGTCGCTGTGCCTGGGGGAGTACCGGCAGGCCGTGGCGTTCGCGGAGGCGGCGCTGCGGGCGGCGGGACGGCGGATCACCCCGGCGCTCACCGCCGACCTGACGGCGATGCAGGCGAAGGCGTACGCGCGCCTGGGCGACGGCGCGGCCGCGCTGGCCTGCGTCCGGCGGGCCGAGACGGCGGCCGGGCGGATCCGTCCGGGCGAGGAGCCCGCCGAGACGGGGTACGTGCAACCGGGGCTCGTCGACGTGCAGATCGCCGAGGCCCTCCTCTGCCTGGGCGACCTCCCGGCCGCCCACGAGCACGCCGTCGCGTCGGTCGCGGCGCCCTCGCACGACCGGGGCCGGGTGCACCGGCTCGCCGTCCTGTGCCGGGTCGAGCTGCGGCGGGGCGAGGCCGACGGCGGGGCGCGCACGGCGGTGGAGATGACGGAGCGGGCGCGCGGGATGGAGTCGCGACGGCTGCGGGACCGGCTGCGGCAGGTGCGGGAGCACCTGCTCACGAGCGGCGCGGCGGACGCCCGGGAGGCGGCCGCGCTCATCGACGGGGCGCTGCGCGTCCCCCTGTGATCCCCCGCCGCGACGGCACCACCGCACGGGCGCCCGCCGCCCGCCCCTCCCGGGACCCCGAGACGTGCCGGACGGCCCGTACCTGTGCGGGTGTACGGGCCGTCCGGGTGGTGCGGAGAGTGGTCCTGGGACCGGAGGGGTCAGGCGTACGGGTAGAAGCCCCAACCCGTCTTCCGGCCGAGCCGGCCCGCGTCCACCATGCGCTGGAGCAGCGGGGGAGCGGCGTACAGCGGCTCCTTGAACTCCGCGTACATCGAGTCGGCGATCGAGGCGATGGTGTCCAGGCCGATGAGGTCGGACAGCTTCAGCGGGCCCATCGGGTGGGCGCAGCCGAACTCCATGCCGTTGTCGATGTCCTCGCGGCTCGCGATGCCCGACTCGAACATCCGGATCGCGGAGAGCAGGTACGGCACGAGCAGCGCGTTCACCACGAAGCCCGAACGGTCCTGGGCGCGGATGGCGTGCTTGCCGAGCGTCTTCTCGGCGAAGGCCTGGGCCCGGCTGATCGTGCCCTCGGAGGTGGTGAGGGCCGGGATCAGCTCGACGAGCTTCTGCACCGGGGCCGGGTTGAAGAAGTGGATGCCGATGACCTGGTCGGGGCGGGAGGTCGCCACGGCCAGCTTCACCAGCGGGATGGAGGAGGTGTTCGAGGCCAGGATGGCGTCCGGCCGGACGACCACCTGGTCGAGGACCTGGAAGATCTCGGTCTTGACCTGCTCGTTCTCCACGACCGCCTCGATGACGAGGTCGCGGTCGGCGAACTCGCCCAGGTCGGTGGTGAAACTGAGGCGCGCGAGCGCCGCGTCCCGCTCCTCCTCGCTGATCTTGCCGCGTTCGGCGGCCTTCGCCAGCGAGTTGTAGAGCCGCGTGCGGCCGATCTCCAGCGCCTCGCCGGTGGTCTCGGCGACCTTCACCTCAAGACCGCTCCGGGCACACACCTCCGCGATGCCCGCGCCCATCTGACCGCAGCCCACCACTCCGACGCGCTCAATGTCGGCCATGGAGTCCGTCACCTCGTGCCTTTCGCTCTCTGCTGGCGGCGGGCCCGTGTGTTTCCGCGCGTCCGCCTCGACCCCACGACGTTACCGCTCATTAACCGATGATCGATCGCCCAGGGTGGGCATGCTGTCCCGGTGGGTGTGACGTATCCGACAGAGGAGGGGAACAAATGACGCTTATCGGCAGAAGAAGGTTCGTGACCGGAGCCGCCGGGACGGCGCTCGCCGTGACGGGAACGACAGGCGCGACGGTGCAGGGAGCGGCTTCCGGAACGGCCCGGGAAGCCGTGGGGGCGGGTGCGCTGCCCGAAGTGCGGAGCCCGGCGAGAGGCGGGCCGGGCCGCCGCCGCGCGGAGTTCCGCGGCATGTGGCTGGCGACGGTGGCGAACCTGGACTGGCCCTCGAAGCCGGGCCTGACCGCCGAGCAGCAGCGCGCCGAGCTCCTCGTCCACCTCGACACGGCGGCCGAACGCCGCCTCAACGTGGTGGTCCTCCAGGTCCGGCCGTCCGCCGACGCCCTGTGGCCCTCGCCCTACGAACCCTGGTCGGCGTGCCTCACCGGAACCCAGGGCCGCGCCCCCGGCTGGGACCCCCTCGGCACGGCCGTCGCCGAGGCCCACGCGCGGGGCCTCCAGCTGCACGCCTGGTTCAACCCGTACCGGGTGGCGAGCCACACCGACCCGGCCCGGCTCGTCGCCTCCCACCCGGCGCGGCTCCACCCGGAGTGGGTGCTGCCCTACGGCGGGAAGCTCTACTACAACCCGGGGCTGCCGGAGGTCCGGCGCTTCGTGCAGGACGCCATGCTGGACGCGGTGCGCCGCTACGACATCGACGCCGTGCACTGGGACGACTACTTCTATCCGTATCCGGTCGCCGGGCAGGTCTTCGCCGACGACGAGGCGTACGCGCGGTACGGCGGAGGCTTCCCCGACCGGGCGTCCTGGCGGCGGCACAACACCGACCTGCTGGTCTCCGAGATGTCCGCCCGGATCAAGGAGACCGGGCGGGACGTGGCCTTCGGGGTGAGTCCGTTCGGGGTCTGGCGCAACGCCGGCACCGATCCGGAGGGCTCGGACACCGACGCGGGCGTCCAGACGTACGACGACCTGTACGCCGACACCCGCACCTGGGTCCGGGAGGGGTGGATCGACCACATCGTGCCGCAGCTGTACTGGCACATCGGCCTGGCCCCGGCCGACTACGCCAAGCTGGTGCCCTGGTGGGACGAGGTGGTGCGCGGCACGGGCGTCGGCCTCTACATCGGCGAGGCGCTCTACAAGGCGGGCGACCCGGCCCAGCCCGCCGCCTGGCAGGACCCCGGGGAGCTCTCGCGCCACCTGGAGCTGGCCAAGCGGTACCCCGGGGTCGGCGGTCACTGCTTCTTCTCGGCGAAGGCGGTGGCGAAGGACCGGATCGGGGCGATGGCCGCCGTGGTGGCCGACCACTACCCGACCAGGGTCCGCCCGCCGGGGTAGCTCCCGCCGGGGCGGTCTCCGGCGGGCCCGCCCGCCGGGGCCGTGGGGGCACAACCGCCGCCGGGGCCGTGCCGGAGCGGCTCCCGTCGGAGCCGTCCCCGGGCGGCTCCGGCCTCAGCCGGCCCCCGCCCCCGCGTCGTGGCGTACGACGGTGTCGGGGCCCGGTGACACCAGGGCCTCGTGTCCGTCGTCGAACCTCACGCGGTACGGGGGAGCGCCGTCCTCCCCCAGGACCTGCAGGACCTCGGCCGTACGGTCGTCGTGACCCACGGTCCGGCCGTGCACCAGCAGTGTGTCGCCCACGCTCGCCTGCATCGGAGTGACCTCCTCGCGGCCGATCCGGTTCCGCCCTCCTCGGGGCCTCCGTCTTCCATGGTGACCCCGGACACCCGGTTCCGTCGCGCCGGCCCGCCTGCTCGCCGTCGCACCGGTCCGCCGTCGCGGCGGAACCCGGGTCAGGACCTCGTCCGCTGGGTGACGGCGATGCAGACCAGGACCCCGACGGCCGCGGCGGGGGCGGCCAGGGGAAGGGTCTCGCCGAGCAGGAACACCGACCAGAAGAGGGTGAGGAGCGGCTGGGCGAGCTGGAGCTGGCTGGCCTTCGGGATGCCGATCGTGGCCATGCCCCGGTACCAGACGTACAGGCCGAAGAAGGTCGAACCGGCGGCGACCCACACCAGGCCGAGGACGCCGTGGACGCTCGGGCGGACCGGCTCCACGGACAGCGTGACCGCCGAGGCGACCAGCATCGGCGGCAGGCAGAGGACCAGGGCCCAGCCGATGACCTGCCAGCCCGGCATCAGGGCGGCGAGGCGGCCGCCCTCGGTGTAGCCGGCCGCGCACACGAGCAGCGCCCCGAAGAGGTACAGGTCGCCCCTGGAGACCGCCCCGCCGCTCTGCTGGAACGTGAAGCCGAGCACCACCGCGGCGCCGGCGACGGCCGCGGCCCAGAAGGCGCGGGAGGGGCGCCGCCCCGTCCGCAGGGCGGCGAGGGCCGCCGTGGTGAGCGGCAGGAGGCCCACCACCACGGCGGCGTGGGAGGTGGTGGAGGTCCGCAGGGCCAGGGTGGTCAGGAGCGGGAAGCCGACGACGACCCCGCCGGCGACCACCGCGAGCCCCGCCCAGTGGCGCCGCTCCGGCGGGGGCACCCGGCCGGCGAGCAGGAAGACGCCGGCGACGAGCGCGGCGAGGGTGGAGCGCACGGCCACCAGGGACCAGGGGCCGAAGCTCTCCAGGCCCCAGACGGTCGACGGGAAGGTGAGCGAGAACGCGACCACGCCGAGTCCGGCGAGCAGGGTGCCCCGGACCCGGGAGTCGGGGGCGGGCCGGGCGGGCAGGGGCCGTCCGGCCGCGGCCGGACCGGCGTCGGCGCCTGCCCCGGCTCCGCCGGGCGCGGACCGACCGGCCCCGCTCCCGGTGCGGAGGGAGCCGGCGACCGCGGGCCCGCCGGCGGCCGCGGGCCGCCCGGTGCCGGACGCGGCCGGTCCGTCCGCCCGGAGGGGCGGGGCCGTGACCGCTATCGTCGTGGGCTCGGTAGCGCTATCGTGTGCTCTCATGCGTCAGCGTAGCAGCGTCACCGAACTGGCGAAATCCCTGCGAGCGGAGCTCAACCGCTACTCTCCGGGTGAGAAACTGCCATCGAGTCGAGCGCTCGTCGAGCACTACCGCGTCTCCCCGGTCACCGTCACGCGCGCCCTCGCCCAGCTCGCCGCCGAGGGGCTCGTCGTGACCCGTCCCGGCGCGGGCGCCTTCCGCGCCGAACCGCGCACCCCCGCCCCGGCCGTCGGGGACACCTCCTGGCAGGAGGTGTCCCTCAGCGCCGACACCGCCACCGAGGCCGTCCCCCGGACCGTGGACGCCTCCGGCGTCCTCGTCACCCTCTCCGCGCCCCCGCCCGGGGTGATCGAGTTCAACGGCGGCTACCTCCACCCCTCCCTCCAGCCCGCGCAGGCCCTCGCCGCCGCCCTCGCCCGTGCCGGCCGCCGCCCCGGCGCCTGGGGCAGGCCGCCCACCGACGGCCTGCCGGAGCTGCGCGAGTGGTTCGCCCGCGAGATCGGCGGCAGCGTCACCGCCGCCGAGATCCTCGTCACCGCCGGGGGGCAGTCCGCGATCACCACCGCCCTGCGCGCCCTCGCCCCGCCCGGCGCCCCCGTCCTCGTGGAGTCGCCCACCTACCCGGGCATGCTCGCCGCCGCCCGCGCCGCCGGGCTCCGCCCCGTCCCCGTCCCCGCCGACGCCGGGGGAGTCCGTCCCGAGCACCTCGAAGCCGCCTTCCGCGCGACCGGGGCCCGCGTCTTCGTCTGCCAGCCGCTCTTCCAGAACCCGACCGGGGCCGTCCTCGGACCGGAACGGCGCCGGGAGGCCGTCCGCATCGCCCGCGCCGCCGGGGCCTTCGTCATCGAGGACGACTTCGCCCGCCGCCTCGTCCACGAGGACGCCCCGCCCCTGCCCGCCCCGCTCGCCGCCGAGGACCCGGACGGCGTCGTCGTCCACGTCTGCTCCCTCACCAAGCCCACGTCGCCCAGCCTCCGCGTCGGCGCCCTCGCCGCCCGCGGCCCCGTCCTGGAACGGCTGCGCGCCATCCAGGTCGTCGACAGCTTCTTCGTCCCCCGTCCGCTCCAGGAGGCCGCGCTCGAACTCGTCGGCTCCCCGGCCTGGCCCCGCCACCTCCGCGCCGTCTCCCGGGAGCTCAGGAGCCGCCGGGACGTCATGACCGGGGCCCTCGCCCGCCACCTCCCCGAACTCGTCCTGCCGCACGTCCCCTCCGGCGGCCACCACCTCTGGCTGCGTCTGCCCGACGCGCTGCCCGAGGCGTCCCTCCTCGCCGCCGCCCTGCGCGCCGGGGCCGCCGTCGCCCCCGGCCGCCCCTATTTCTGCGCGGAACCGCCCGCCGGGCACATCCGGCTGAGTTTCGCGGGTGTCGCGGGCCCCGCCGAGCTCGTGGAGGGGGTGGACCGCCTGCGCGCGGCGGTGGACGAGCTCACCGGCCGCCCACCGGCCCCGGGCCGCGCGAGGGGTTCGGCCGGCCCGGCGCCCGGCGAAACCGCCTGACAAGACCGCGCGTTCCTGGGAGCCTTCGTCCATGAGCGACACCCCCGCCCCGGAGCGCCCCGTCCCGCACGGGGCGTACGAGATGTCGGCCGACCGCGCCCGGATCGACGCCGCCCGCGTCCACCACTGGCTCTCCACCGACTCGTACTGGGCCCACGGCCGACCTCGGGAGAAGCAGGACCGGGCCGTCGCGGGCTCGCTCAACGTCGGCGCCTACCACCGGGAGACCGGCGAGATGGCCGCCTACGCGCGCGTCGTCACCGACTACGCCACCTTCGCCTGGCTCTGCGACGTCTACGTCGACCGCCCGGCCCGGGGCACCGGCCTCGGTACCGCGCTCGTCACCGCCGTCCTGGACCTCCTGGAGCCGTACGGGCTGACGCGCGTCATGCTCGCCACCGACGACGCGCACGGCGTCTACGAGAAGGTGGGTTTCACGCCACTGCGAAATCCGGACAAGCTGATGTCTCTCGGACAGGGGTGAGCCGGGCCCCCGCGCCCTTCCGGAGCGATCCCTTGACCGGCGGCGCCACCGGCCTCACGATCGCGGCCATGAGTCTTCGGGTGACGCTCGTCACAGCGGCGCGCAGCTCCTCCCTGCTCGCCGAACGGTTCGACGACGACCGGCCGTTGGACGAGACCGGCTGGTACGAGGTGCAGCAGGCCGCGCCCGCGCTCGTCCCGCTCGGCGCGGCCGAACTGCGCTACTGCTCCCCGACCCCGCGCAGCCGCGCCACCGGCACCGCCCTCGGCTACGCGCCCCTCGTCCAGCCCGCCCTGCGCGACTGCGACATGGGCCGCTGGCGCGGTCTCACCCTCGCCGAGGTCGCCGCCCTCGAACCGGCCGCCGTCGACGCCTGGCTCACCGACGCCCGCACCGCCCCGCACGGCGGCGAACCGCTCCTCGCCTTCATCGTCCGGATAGGGAACTGGCTCGACACCCGCCCCGCCGAGGACGGCGCCGTCGTCGCCGTCGCCGAGCCCTCCGTCGTACGGGCCGCCCTCGTGTACGCCCTGAAGGCGCCGCCCTCCGCGTACTGGAACGTGGAGGTCCGTCCCCTCTCCACCGTCACCCTGGCGGGCCGTCCCGGCCTCTGGCACCTCCGGCTCGACGCGGCCCTCCGCTGACCGCCGCCGTCCGGCCCCCGCGCCGCTTCCGCCCGGCGGCGGGCGGAAGGGAGGGGCGCCGGGCGGCGGGAGGAGCGGCGGCCCCCGACCGGCTAGCCTGAACCCACGATGAACCGTTTGAGCACGTCATGGGGCGCCTTCACGCTGACCCGCCATCCCGAGGACCCGCGCGACCCGCTGCGCGCCTGGGACGCGTCCGACGAGTACCTCCTGGGGCACCTGGCCGAGACCGGCACCGACCTCTCCGGCACGGTGGCCGTCCTCGGCGACCGCTGGGGAGCCCTCGTCACCGCCCTCCACGCCGCGGGACCCGGCGAACTCGTCCAGATCACCGACTCCTACCTCGGCGGACGGGCCACCCGGACCAACCTCGCGCGCGCCGGGGCCGCCCCGGACGCCGTCCGGCTGCTCACCACCCAGGACCCGCCGCCCGCGCGGATCGACGTGCTCCTCGTCCGCGTCCCCAAGAGCCTCGCGCTCCTGGAGGACCAGCTGCACCGGCTCGCGCCCGCCGTCCACGAGGGCACCGTGATCGTCGGCACCGGCATGGTCAAGGAGATCCACACCTCCACGCTCAAGCTCTTCGAGCGCGTCCTCGGTCCCACCCGCACCTCGCTCGCGGTGAAGAAGGCCCGGCTGATCCACACCACCCCCGGCCCCGCCGCCGCGCCGGGCCCGAACCCCTGGCCGTACCGGTACGCCCTCCCGGCGGACACCCCCGCGCCCGGCCTCCCCGGCCGGACCGTCGTCAACCACGCGGGCGTCTTCTGTGCCGACCGCCTCGACATCGGCACCCGCTTCCTCCTCGCCCACCTGCCCCGGGACCTCGGCCGGGCCCGGGTCGCGGACCTCGGCTGCGGCAACGGGGTGGTCGGCCTCGCCGTCGCCCTCGCCGAACCCGGCGCGGAACTGGTCTTCACCGACGAGTCGTACCAGGCCGTCGCCTCGGCCGAGGCGAACTTCCGGGCCCACGCGGGCGACGGGCGCACGGCCGAGTTCCTCGTCGGCGACGGCCTCGCGGACCTGCCCCCCGACTCGGTGGACCTGGTCCTCAACAACCCGCCGTTCCACAGCCACCAGGCCACCACCGACCGCACCGCCCGCCGCATGTTCGCGGACGCCCGGCGCGTCCTGCGTCCCGGCGGGGAACTGCGGGTCGTCGGCAACCGGCACCTCGGCCACCACGTCACCCTCCGCCGGATCTTCGGCAACAGCGAACTGGTCGCGAGCGACCCGAAGTTCGTGGTGCTGCGCGCGGTGCGCCGCTGAGCGTCCCGGCGCCCCCGCCGGGAACTCCCGACGACGGAGAGGGGGGGGGGGGGGGCGGCGGGGGGGGGGGGGGGCGCCCCGCCGCCCCCCCGGGCGGGGGGGGCGGGCCCCCACCCCCCCCCCCCCCGGGGCCCCCCGGCCCGCCCCCGGGGC